>JANXXA010000149.1 GCA_025350885.1 Phenylobacterium sp. | reverse complement strand
GCCGAGATTGCCTATGTGGCGGAGGACGGGGCGGGCTCGGCCGAAGCCGAGGCGCTGAGCCGCGCCGTGGTCGAGCAGTTCGAAAACTATGTGAAGCTGAACAAGAAGGTCCCGCCCGAGGCGCTGGCCTCGATCCCGCAGATCGAGAACCCCGGCGAACTCGCCGACCGCATCGCCAGCCACCTGTCGGTGAAGATCGCCGAAAAGCAGCAGCTGCTGGAAGTCTTCAACGTCGTCAAGCGACTGGAGAAGGTCTACGCGCTGATGGAAGGCGAAATCTCGGTGATGCAGACCGAGAAGAAGATCCGCAACCGCGTGAAGCGGCAGATGGAGAAGACCCAGCGCGAGTATTATCTGAACGAGCAGATGAAGGCGATCCAGCGCGAGCTGGGCGAACAGGACGATCAGCGCGACGAGCTGATGGAACTCGAAAAACGCATCAAGAAGGTCAGGCTTTCCAAGGAGGCCCGGACCAAGGCCGACAGCGAGCTGAAGAAGCTGCGCAATATGAGCCCGATGTCGGCGGAATCCACCGTCGTGCGCAACTACCTCGACTGGCTGCTGTCGATCCCGTGGGGCAAGGCAAAGATCAAGCCGATCGACCTGCAGAAGGCCGAGGACATCCTCGAAGGCGACCACTACGGCCTGGAGAAGGTCAAGGAGCGCATCCTGGAGTACCTGGCGGTGCAGAGCCGCGTGGGGTCGCTGAAGGGCCCGATCCTCTGCCTGGTGGGCCCCCCGGGCGTCGGCAAAACCTCGCTCGGCCGCTCGATCGCACGCGCGACAGGGCGCGAGTTCGTGCGCGTCTCCCTGGGCGGCGTGCGCGACGAGGCCGAGATCCGCGGCCACCGCAGGACCTACATCGGCTCCATGCCCGGCAAGATCATTCAGTCGATGAAGAAGGCCAAGTCGACCAACGCCTTCTTCCTGTTGGATGAGATCGACAAGATGGGGTCCGACTGGCGGGGCGACCCGTCGTCGGCCCTGCTGGAGGTTCTGGATCCGTCGCAGAACTCGACCTTCGCCGACCACTATCTGGAGGTCGACTACGACCTGTCGCCGGTGATGTTCGTCACCACCGCCAACAGCCTGAACATGCCCCAGCCGTTGCTCGACCGCATGGAGATCATCCGCATCCCCGGCTACACCGAGGACGAGAAGCTGGAGATCGCCAAGCGGCACATCCTGGCCAAGCTGACCAAGGACCACGGACTTAAACCGGAGGAGTTCGTCGTTCCGGACGCCGCCATCCGCGACCTGATCCGCTACTATACGCGCGAATCCGGCGTGCGCTCGCTGGAGCGGGAGCTGGGCAACCTGGCCCGTAAGACCGTCCGTGACCTGATGCGCGAGAAGGTGCTGACCATCACCATCGATGACGAGCGGCTGGCCAAATACGCCGGCATCCGCAAGTTCAAGTATGGCGAGATGGACGCCGAGGATCAGGTGGGGATCATCACCGGTCTCGCCTATACCGACTTTGGCGGCGACATCCTGACCATCGAGGCGGTGAAGATGCCGGGCAAGGGCCGCATGACGGTCACCGGCAACCTCAAGGAGGTGATGAAGGAATCGATCTCGGCGGCGAACAGCTATGTCCGCAGCCGGGCCACCAAGTTCGGGCTCGAGCCGCCGAGCTTTGAGCGGACCGACGTCCACATCCACGTTCCCGACGGCGCCACGCCAAAGGACGGTCCCTCGGCCGGCGCGGCCATGGCCACGGCCATCGTCTCGGTGCTGACCGGCATCCCGATCCGCAAGGAAATCGCCATGACTGGCGAGGTCACCCTGCGCGGCCGGGTCACCGCCATCGGCGGCTTGAAGGAAAAGCTGCTGGCGGCGCTTCGTTCGGGGGTCAAGACGGTGCTGATCCCGCTGGAGAACGAGAAGGACCTCGCCGAAATTCCCGACAGCGTGAAGCAGGGGATGAAGATCATCCCGGTCTCCACCATGGACGAGGTGCTGGCCCATGCCCTGACCCGCGCTCCAGTGGCGATTGAATGGTCTGAGACCGACGCGCCGCCAATCTCCGTCGCTGAAGAAACCGACGCCGAGGCGATGCTGACGCACTGAAATCCGGGTCACGTCTTGTGACATTGGCGCGGCGCGGGGTCATTCCCGCGCCGCTGCCGTTTGACGCCGCCGCCTTGGCAGGCGTTAACTCTGCGCCGGAGGGGGGAGGCGCGGGAGCCCTTCGTTCCGGATACGAGAACCCTGGGCTGGGAGAGCGCATATGACGAAAGCCGAACTCGTCGAGGCCATGGCCGACAAGTCGGGCCTGAACCGGTCGCAGGCCAAGGCAGCGCTCGACGCCTTTGTCTCCTCGGTCGCCACGTCGTTGAAATCGGGCCACGAGGTCCGCGTGGTCGGTTTCGGCAGTTTTGTCCCCATCCGCCGGCCCGCCGGAACGGGGCGCAATCCGCGCACCGGCGAGACCGTGGCGCTGAAGGCCTCGCAGACCTGTCGCTTCAAGGTTGGCGACGCCTTGAAGAGTGCGCTTAACGACTGATCGGATGTCCCGGCCTTGCCGATGTTGCAAACTTTGCCCACAGACGCTTCAGGCCGCCGCGCACCTGGTCTAGAAGCTGGCGCAAGGGCGGCTAGCTCAGCTGGTCAGAGCATCTCGTTTACACCGAGAGGGTCGGGGGTTCGAACCCCTCGCCGCCCACCAGCCTTCGCCCGTTCCACGGGCCACGGCTCGGCAAGCCCTCTCCGGGGCGAAGGCTGCCGCGCCGTAGCGGGGGATCGGAGTACCGGGTGTTGAGATGGATGACCGTTGCAGCCTTGGTGCTGGGAGCCTCGATGGCGCAGGCTGAACCGGCGGCCCTGGTCGACTACATGCGCCAACCGCATCACCCGGCTGACGTGGTCGTGCCCTATGGTCCCGCGCCGTCGCAAATCGCCGAACTCTTCCTGCCCAAGGGAAGGGGGCCGCATCCGCTGGTCATCCTGCTGCACGGCGGATGTTTTCTGAAGCAGTACGAGGGGTTCGCGCAGACCAGCGCGCTGGCCGCTGACCTGGCTGGGCGCGGCTATGCGGTCTGGAATGTCGAATACCGCAAGCTGGGCGAGCCTGGAGCCGGCTACCCGGGAACCTTCCAGGACGTGGGTGCGGCCGTCGACCGGCTGCGCATCGAGGCGCCGAAGTACGACCTCGACCTGGAACGTGTGGTGGCTGTCGGGCACTCGGCGGGAGGTCATCTGGCGCTGTGGGCGGCGAGCCGCGGCCGACTGCCAGCCGAGAGCCCATTGCGCGTCGCCGATCCACTGAAAATCGGCGCGGTCGTCAGCCTGGCCGGGATCGGCGATCTGCAAGGCCAAGGCAAGGTCTTCGCTCTGCCCTGTGGCGACGACACGCTCGACCGCCTGCTCGATACCGCCCACCGTAAGGCGCCCTACGCCGACACCTCGCCGGGCGCGTTGCTGCCGTCCGGCGCCAGGGTGGTGATGGTGCACGGGGTGTTCGATCCGGTCATGCCGCCTTACACCGGCCGCGACTATGCGCTGAAAGTTCGCGCCGCCGGCGACCTGGCCAAGGTCGTCACCATCCCGGACGCCGCCCACTTCGACCTGGTGATTCCCACCACGCCGGCCTGGAAGCGGATCGTCGGGATCATCGACAGCGAAATGAAGGCCCTGCCACGCTGAGCACGCGCCGGCTTCCATCGACATCAGCTTTCGTGCCTAACTTACCCTTGCCGGGGAGGATTCCATGACCGCCGTGACCGCAGACGCCGATGATCGCTGGTTCATGGGCCACCCCAAGGGTCTTGCCTATCTGGCCTTCACCGAGGCGTGGGAGCGGTTCTCCTACTACGGCATGCAGACCCTGCTGGTGCTCTACATGGTCCATCAGCTGCTGCTGCCCGGACACGTGGAGCATGTCGCCGGGCTGGCCCAGAGCCGCGGCGTCTTCGACATGCTCTACGGCCACGGCCAAGTGTTGTCCGTCACCAAGCTGGCCTCGGCGATCTTCGGCTTCTACGCCAGCACGGTCTATCTGACGCCGATCCTGGGCGGCATCCTGGCCGACCGGCTGCTGGGCCGCACCCGCACGATCATCCTTGGCGCCTGCCTGATGGCGCTGGGCCATTTCCTGATGGCCTTCGACGTCTCGTTCCTGATCGCCCTGGTCTGCCTGATGCTGGGCGCCGGCTGCCTGAAGGGCAATCTCGCGACCCAGGTGGGCTCGCTCTACAAGGCCGGCGACAATCGCCGCGCCGACGCCTTCCAGATCTACTACCTGGGCATCAACGCCGGGGTGATCTTCGGCCCGATGATCACCGGCACCCTGGGCCAGAAGATCGCCTGGCACTATGGCTTCGCGGCCGCCGGTGTCGGCATGCTGATCTCGCTGGTGATCTATCTGACCGGCCGCAAACACTTGCCGCCGGACGCGCCACGCGGGGCTGCCGCGCGGGCCAGCGTCAAGGCCGACGCCGGGCCGCTTTCCAGGCGTGACATCGCCTCGATCGCCCTCCTGGTCCTGCTGCTGCCGGTGCTGGCGGTCTCGATCGTCGGCAACAACCAGATCTTCAACGGCTATCTGCTCTGGGCCGAGAAGAGCGCCGATCTGCAGCTGTTCGGCGTCCCGATCCTCACGACCTGGCTGGTGTCGGTGGATTCCATCGTCTCGGTGGCGACCCTGGCCCTGATGGTCTGGTTCTGGCGAGTGTGGGCCAAGCGGTTCCCCGAGCCGGACGAGCTCGGCAAGATCACCATCGGCTGCTTCTTCGCCGCCGCGGGCGTGGCCTGCCTGGCTGTCGGCTCGATGATCGGCGCACAGACCGGCCAGAAGGTCGGCTTCGGCTGGCTGCTGGCCTTCCACCTGCTGAACGACATCGGCTTCGCCAACGTGCTGCCCGTGGGCCTGGCGCTCTATGTTCGCTCAGCGCCCAAGGCCATCGCCGGCTTCATCGTTGGCCTCTACTACTTGCACCTGTGGGGCGGCAATACGCTGGTCGGCTGGCTGGGCGGCCTCTTGGAAGACATGCCGGCGTCTCGATTCTGGTTGTTGCACGCGGCCCTCGTCGGCGGCGCCGGAGTGGTGTTCTTCTTCGTCCGGCTGTTGTTTGGCCGCTTGCTGCTGGGCCAGCCGGCGCAGCCCGACATCGTCGCCGCCGACGCCGGCGAAATGCCGTAGCGCGCTCCATGCTCTATCGCCCGCTGGGCGTGACCGGCCTGAGCGTTTCCGAGATCGGCTTCGGCGCCGCCAGCTGGTGGGGCAAACCGCGGTTCGCCGAGGTCGAGGCGGTTCGCCTGGTTCACGCCGCCCTGGACGGTGGGGTGACCTTTTTCGATACGGGATCCAGCTATTGCGGTGGCCATGCCGAGCCGCGCCTGGGCCGGGCGCTGAGGGGGCGCGACTCCGCCCGGCTCGTCGTCGCCACCAAGGCCGGGACATTTGCCCAGGGCAGGCGGATCGGCCGGGACTTCTCCCCCACGGCCATCGTGGCCAGCGCCGAACGCAGCCTGCGCAATCTCGGCCTCGAGGTGCTGCCGCTCTTGCAACTGCATGGCCCTGGCGCGGAGGACCTGACCGAGGCTCTGCTGGCGGCGCTCCGCAGCCTCAAAGCCCGGGGGTTGGTCCGCGCCATCGGGGTCAACAGCTTCGATCCCGCGGTCATCGACGACGCCATCGCCCTGCCGCAGGTCGATGTGGTGATGATCGACTACAATGTGCTGCGCCAGGACCGCGAGCCGCTGATCGCCAGGGCCGCGGCGGCCGGGAAGGGGGTGCTGGCGGGGATGCCGCTGGCCATGGCCCATACCCGCCTGCAGGTCGCCAGGATCGCCAGCCCCCGCGACCTCTGGTACGCCGCGCGCGGCCTCGTGCGGCACCGACGCGAGGTCAGAGATGGTCTCAACTACCGGTTCCTGCACCAGACGCCCGGAATGACCGGGTCGCAGGCCGCCCTGGCGTTCGTGCTGGCCAATCCGGCGGTCGCCTGCGCTGTCGTCGGCACCACCCGGTTGGCGCATCTCGCCGAGAATCTCGCGGCCTCGGGCCTGGCCCTGCCAGATGGCCTGCGGACCCGCATCCGAGCCGCCGCCGGCTTGACGCAAAGTCAGGGATGACACTCGCGGGGGCGGGAGGCATGGTGCCTGAGCAACGACATTCTGGCGGGAGACGACCATGGCCGACACCGACCTTGAGCTGGATGTGGCGCTCGGCGCCGCCCATCTGCCGGCGTTGATCGCGGCCCTGGTGCACATGACCGGCGATGCGGGCTGGCTGCGCCCGGAGTGGACGCCGGTCTATACGCCGCTGTCGCGTGGCGAGACCGGTCTGTCGCCGGAGGTGGAAGCCGATATCCGCGTCAGGGCCGAGGCGGCGATCCAGGCCTATGTCGCGGCGGGCTCGCCGAGGATGCCCAGCCCCGATACCCGGACGCTGCGGCGGATGATGGACTTCGTCGGCGGCGTCCCCATCCCCGAGGGCTATGCCGACTTCCTGATCGATGAGCTGGCGATCTCGGGTGTGTCCAGCAAGGACCCGCAGTTCGAACAGCCGCAACTGGTTGCCGCCGCTCGCCGGATGAAGGTGCTGGTGATCGGAGCCGGCATGTCGGGGCTGCTGACCGGCATTCGCCTGGCGCAGGCCGGGATCCCCTTCGAGATCGTGGAGTCCAACCCCGACGTGGGCGGGACCTGGCTGGTCAACACCTATCCGGGCTGCCGGGTGGACAATTCCAACCACATGTACAGCTACTCCTTCGAGCCCAACCACGGGTGGCCGCAGCACTTTTCGCCGCAGCCCGAGCTGCTGAAGTATTTCCGTGGCGTGGCCGCGAAATACGACCTGAAAAAGCACATTCGCTTCGACACGCGCGTCGAGGGGCTGATCTGGGATGAGGCGCGGTCGGTCTGGCGCGTGGAGCTCCGGGGCAGGGACGGAAAGACCGACACTGTCGAGGCCAACGCCGTCATCACCGCCGTCGGCCAGCTGAATACGCCGCGCATCCCGACCATCGAGGGCGTGGGGACGTTTGAAGGACCGGCCTTCCACTCGGCGGAATGGCGCCACGACGTCGACCTGACCGGCAAGCGGGTCGCGGTGATCGGCACCGGCGCCTCGGCCTATCAGTTCGTGCCGGAGATCGCGCCGAAGGTGGCGAGCCTGAAAGTCTTCCAGCGCACGCCGCCCTGGGGCCTGCCGGTGCCGCACTACCACGAGGACGTCCCCGAAGGGATGAAGTGGCTGCTGGAGCACATCCCCTTCTATGCCAAATGGTACCGCTTCTGGCTGTTCTGGACGACCACCGAGGGCTTCCTGCCGATGGTCAAGGCCGACGAGGGCTGGAACGGCCCGACGACCGCGGTCGGCGCCGAGAACCTGGCGTTGCGCGAGATGGTCGCCGCCGCCCTGGCCGCCCAGGTCGAGGACCGCCCCGACCTGCTGCCCAATGTGGTGCCGACCTATCCGGTGGGCGGCAAGCGCGCGGTGCTGGACAACGGAGTGTGGCTTGGCGCGCTGAAGCGGCCGAATGTCGAGCTGATCACTGGCGCAATCGCCAGGGTCACGCCCCGGGGTGTGGTCACCGATGACGGGGTGGAGCATGAGGTCGATGTGCTGATCTATGGCACAGGGTTCACCGCGTCCAAGTTCCTGTCGGGGCTCAAGGTGACGGGCCGCGGCGGCCGCGACCTGCACGACGCCTGGGCGGGCGACGCGCGCGCCTATCTGGGGGTGACCACGCCGGGTTTCCCCAACTTCTTCATGATCTACGGGCCCAACACCAACATCGTGGTCAACGGCTCGATCATTTTCTTCTCGGAATGCGCCGTCCGCTACATCATTGGCTGCCTGCGCCTGCTGGCCGAGACTGGCGCTCCGGCGATCGAGGTCAAGCGCGACATCCACGACGCCTTCAACGTCGCAGTCGACCAGGCCAACAAAGGCTGGGCCTGGGGTTCGCCCAATGTCACCAGCTGGTACAAGAACGAGTTCGGCCGGGTCAGCCAGAACTGGCCCTATGGCCTGATCGACTACTGGCGCGCGACACTGGCCCCGAATCCGGAAGACTTCGTGCTGATCCGACAGCCCGAGCCGGTGGCCTGAAGGAGAAGACCCATGAGCGACATCACCGGCGGCTGCGCCTGCGGCAAGGTGCGATTCAAGATCACCGGACCGCTTATGGGCATGGCGGTCTGCCACTGCCTTGACTGCCAGAAGACCTCCGGCGGCGGCCCTGTCTATGTGGCTATCGCCGGCAAAGGCACGGTTGAAGTCATCAGGGGTGAGCCGAGGGTCTATGTCTGCAAGGGCGACAGCGGCCAGGACGTGGGGCGCACGTTCTGCGCCGATTGCGGAACCCCGCTTTACACCGACCTTGGCCCCAGCATGCCGATCACACCGGTCAAGGTCGGCGCGCTCGACGATGCGGCCGGTTTGACCCCCTCAATGCAGCTCTACACCGCCTCGGCGCCCCCGTGGCACGCCATGTACGACGGGGTTCCCCAGTTCCCCAAGGCGCCGCCGGCCGGTGGGCCGCCCACATAGACGGACGCCGCCGACCTCAGGTCTTCATCGCCTTTAGCACCGCGGCCGGGCGGATCGGCAGGTCGCGGACGCGGGCGCCGACAGCGTTGAAGATCGCGTTGCCGATAGCTGGCCCCACCACCGTCGTTGCCGGTTCGCCCAGGCCCACAGGGGGCTCGGTGCTGGGCAGGAACTCGATGTCGAGATCGGGCACGTCGGCCATACGCAGCGGCTTGTAGGTCCCCAGATTGGTGTCCCGCACCTGGCCGTTCTGGAACGCCGTGCCCTCGAACAGCGCCAGGCTCATGCCCCAGAGCGAGGCCCCCTGCACCTGCGACAGCGCCCCGTCGGGGTTCACCACGGTGCCGCAGTCGACCACCAGGTCCAGCTTCTCCACCTTCACCACGCCTGTGGTCGGGTCCACCCGAACCCGCGCCGCGCAGGCTACCCAGGTCGGCATGGCGCGTTCCTGGCCGAAGGTGGTCGCCAGACCGATGCCGGTGTTCTTCGGCAACGGCTTGCCCCATCCGGCTTTGGCCGCGACCTTCGACAGCACCGCGGCCTGCCTGTGCGCGCCCCCGGTTGCCGTGGGACCTGAACCGGCGTTGCGGCCGGCGGCGTCCAGCAGCTTCAGCCGGAAGGCCAGGGGGTCGGCCCCGACGCTGTGGGCCGCTTCGTCCATGAAGCTTTCCAGGGCCCAGTTGGTCCAGCCCGGTCCCACCGAGCGCAGCCAGCCCGGCCGGAAGGTTGCGTTGGCCAGGTCGTTGTTCACCGCCCGCACCCGTTGCGCGCCCACCGTGTACCAGTGGTCCGCGCCGTTGATCGCGAAGGGATCGTAGGCCGCGCCGTTGGCCCCCTTGGGCATGAAGAACGGGGCCATCGCCAGCGTCGGCCAGCCGGCGGCGGCGGTATGCTCCATGGCGGTGACCCGGCCGGCCTCGCCGAACGCCATCCGCACCACCTGCACCGACGGCGAACGCGGGCTGTCGAACAGGCTGTCGTCGGCGCGGGTGAAGACGAGCTTGACCGGCTTGCCCGCAGCCTTGGCCGCCAGCGCCGCGGCCACGGCGTAGTCGCCGTTCAGCCGCCGCCCGAAGCCGCCGCCCAGCAGGTAGCTCTTCATGACGATGCTGGTCTCGGGCCGCCCCAGGGCCTTGGCCAGCCAGGGCAGCACCAGCGACTGCCACTGGTTGCCGGTGTGGATCTCGAAGACGCCGTCCTTCTCGAAGGCGAGCGCGTTGACCGGCTCCATCTGGAAATGCAGCGCGGTGGCCGTCGTATAGGTGGCCTCGACCTTCGACTTGGCGCTGGCGAAGGCCGCATCGACGCCGGGGTCCTCCACCGCCAGCCCGCCAGCCTTGGGATCGGCGATCAGCTCGGCGGCGCGCTTCTGCAGGTCGGCCTCGGAGACCTTCGCCGCCGGGCCGGTGTTCCAGACCACCTTCACCAGGTCGGTGGCCCTGTCGGCGGCGACGAAGCTGGTGGCCAGCACGACAACCCAGCCGGGGACCGTGCCGGAAGGATCGGTGAGCGCGATGCTCCGCAGATAGCCCGGCACGGCCTTGGCGGCGCTGTCGTCGATGGACACAACCGTGGAGTCGGTGCGGGTCGGCGGCAGCTTTGGCCGAGCGTAGACCATCCCCGGAACCGTGGCGTCGAGGCCATAGACCCCCTGGCCGTTGGTCTTGCCGGGGATGTCGCGGGCGCGGGCCGGCTTGCCGATCAGCCGGCGCTCGGCGGCGGCCTTCATCGGCATCCTGGCCAGTTGTTCCGGCGTGAAGCTACGCGCCACATTGCCGCGCGTGACGATGTCCCCATAGCTCACCGACGCCTTGCCGGCATGGATCGCGCCGTTGCCGGCAACGCAAGCCCCGGGCGCAACACCCAACAGCTTGGCGCCTTCCTCGATCAGCACCGTGCGGCCCGCCGCCCCGGCCTGGCTGTAGATCGGATAGCTCTGCCACACCGACCAGCTGCCGCCGGTGACCATCAGGCCCCATTTGGCGTCGGAATCGACGGTCTTGATGCGCACCTTCGACCAGTCGGCCTCCAGCTCGTCGGCGACGATGCGGGCGATGGCGGTGCCCACGTGCTGGCCAAGCTCGGCGCGGATGACGTTGACGGTGATGATCCCGTCGCGGCCGATCGAATACCAGATCGTCGGCTCGAACCCGGCCGCCGCGCCGGCGGCATCGGCGGCGCCCGCGAAGCCCATGGCCGCGCCGGCGGCGGTGAGCGTGATCAGGAAGCCGCGACGGGAGAGGGCGGCTGCGACGTCGTCGGGACGGACGGGGGCGTTCATGCGGCGGCTCCCTGGCGGATCTTGGCGGCCGGCCTGGCGGCGGCCTTGCCGCGCGAAGCCAGCTGAATCGCCTGCTTGATGCGGACATAGGCCATGCAGCGGCAGAGGTTGCCGTTCATGCCCTGGTCGATCTGGGTGTCGGTGGGGTGCGGATTGGCCGCCAGCAGGGCCGCGGCCTGCATGATCTGGCCCGACTGGCAGTAGCCGCACTGCGGGGCCTGGGCCTCGACCCAGGCCATCTGCACCGGATGCGCGCCGTGGGGGTCCAGGCCCTCGATGGTGGTGACGGCCTTGCCGGCGACCCGGCTGGCCGGCGTCAGGCAAGAGCGCACCGCCTTGCCGTCCACATGCACGGTGCAGGCGCCGCACTGGCCGATGCCGCAACCGAACTTGGTGCCCTTCAGCCCGATCTCGTCGCGTATCACCCACAGCAGGGGGGCGTCGTCCGGCCCGGTGGTGGTGACCTCGCGGCCATTCAGCTTGAAGGTGGTCATCGCTTGCGCCTCCCCGGACGATTCACCCCAGCGGACGCCAACTTGCCCCGCTCGGCAACGTCTATTTTCGGCTGAAGGGCGCGGCGGCTGGACAGGCTCGCCCCGCCCGGCCACGGTGAGCGACGCAAATTGAACGAGGTCGTATGACTGACCAGAGCGAGCCTCGGCTGCCCACCGGCTCCGATGCGATCGGGTCCCCGTCCGCCCCGCCCGACGTCCACGCCGACGGGGAGATCTTCGGCCACCCGCCTGGACTTGCCTTCATCATCGCCGTCGAGGCGTTCTGGTCCTTCGCCTACTACGGCATGGTCACGATCCTGACCCTCTACATGACCCGACAGCTGTTCACCCCGGGGCACATGGAGCACGTGTTGGGATTTGTCCGGTACCGCGCGGCGCTGGAGGCGGTGTTCGGGGCGATGACTCCCCTGGCGCTCGCGTCACAGACCTTCGGCCTGGCGACGGGGATGATCTACGCCCTGCCGATCCTGGGCGGTCTGGTGGCCGACCGCTGGCTGGGCCAGCGCCGGACCATCGTGCTGGGCCTGGCCGTGCAGACCGCCGGCCACCTGCTGCTGGTCACCGAGGCGGGGTTCCTGTTCGCACTGCTGCTGCTGATCCTCGGCGCCGGGCTGGTGAAGAGCAATCTGCTGGGCCAACTCGGCCGCCTCTACGGGTCGGGAGACACCCGGCGGACGCGCGGCTTCGGCATGTTTCTGATCGCGGTGAATATCGGGGGGTTCATCACGCCACTGGTCTGCGGGACGCTGGGGGAAAAGGTCGGCTGGCGCTACGGCCTGATGGCGGCGGCGGCGTCGATGACCCTGGCGCTGGTCGCCTATCTCGCCGGCCTTCGACGTTTTCCCCCCGACGTCGTCCGCGCGCCGGCGTCCTCGGCGCAAGGGGCGACCCGGCCCCGGCTGCAGGTGGGGGAGGGACGGATCGTGATCGCCATCCTCTGTGTGCTGCTGGGCGGGATGTTCAACACCGGGACCTACAATCAGGCGTTCAACATCTTCCCGATCTGGGCCCAGGCGCACATCGACCTCAGCCTGATGGGGTTCCAGATGCCGGTGACCTGGTTCAGCACACTCGACGGCGTGCTGACCATCCTGGGCACCGCCCTGGCCATCCGCCTGTGGGCCTGGCAGGCGCACCGGGGCCGCGAGCCCAGCGAAGTCACGCGGATCGCCACGGGCTGCGCCATGACCGCCGCAGGCTTCCTGATCCTGGCCGGCGCCAGCGCCGCGGCGGGCGTGGGCAAGGCGCCGATCCTGGCCGGCGCCGCCTTCTTCCTGTTCGCCGACTTCGCCATCCCGTGGGTGGACACGGTGACCATGGCGCTGATCTCGCGCGCCGCCCCGCCGGCGCTGAACAGCACCATGCTGGGGGTCTATTTCCTGTTCTTCGCCGGCGGCAACTTCCTGGTGGGGTGGCTCGGCCACTTCTACGAGATCCTCA
>JANXXA010000097.1 GCA_025350885.1 Phenylobacterium sp. | reverse complement strand
AATCTTCGCCCAACGCCTCATCGCCGCCGGTAAACCCAAACGCCTCGTCCTCAACGCCATCGCCAGGAAAATCGTCGTCCTCGCCAACGCCATCCTCAGACCTCAACCTACACCTGCTCAACTGACTTGATGACAGGCGTTGGGGAGCGTCCCTGACAAATCAACTCCAGCTCGTTGACTTGGAGCCATACGCTCCGCCTTGCACAGCGCACGCAAGCGCCTACCTTGCCATCGGGGGCGAGATACGAGGAGAGACCATGCGCACCTGGGCCATCGTCACCGCCACCCTGTTCGCCACAGCCACCCTGTTCGCCACAGCCGGCGCCCTGGCGACGCCCGCATCGGTCAGCGTCAGCATCGCGCCTGAGCTTCAGGTGAAGGCCGCCAGGACGCTCGGGACGCGCGACGTCAACTTGCTGGCCGACCAGCTTCGCGCCCGCGTCGAGCAGCGGTTGGCCAGGACCGGCGCCTATCAGGACACGCGGCTGGAGCTGGTGCTGGTGGACGTCCAGCCCAATCGCCCGACCTTCAAACAGATGTCCGACAAGCCGGGGCTGTCGTTCGAGAGTTTCGGTGTCGGCGGCGCCCGCATCGAAGGCCGCGCCGTGGGGGCCGACGGCGTGGAGACCGCGCTCGGCTACAGCTATTACGAGCCCGACATCCGTCAGGCGGCCATGCGCGGGACCTGGTCCGACGCGGAATGGACCATCGACCGCTTCGCCTATCGCCTGGGCCGCGGCGAAGGCGGCGTCCGGCGCTAGACCCGCTTGCCACCTGTGGCGGCGCGCGGTCTGATCGGATCCGCGCCGTTCCCAGGACTCCCCATGACCCGACCTGCCCCGCTCGCGACCCTGCGGCCCATCGACCGGCTGCTGGCGATCATGGCGCGGCTGCGCGACCCGGAAGACGGCTGCCCGTGGGACCTGGAGCAGACCTTCGCCACCGTCGCGCCCTACACGGTGGAGGAAGCCTATGAGGTGGCCGACGCCATTGAGCGCGGGGACCTCGGCGACCTGAAGGACGAGCTGGGTGACCTGTTGCTGCAGGTGGTGTTCCACGCGCGGATGGCCGAGGAACAGGGCGACTTCAGTTTTGACGACGTGGCCCGCGCCATCAACGACAAGATGATCCGACGCCATCCGCATGTTTTCGCGAGTGAAACCTACGCCAGCCTCACCCATCAAAAAGCGGGGTGGGAAGCCTTGAAAGCCGCGGAACGGGCCGGGAAACAGGCGGGCGACAAGGGGCGGCTCGCGAGCCTGCTGGACGACGTGCCCCTCGCCCTGCCCGCCCTGACCCGCGCGGTGAAACTGTCGAAGCGCGCCGCTGGCGTCGGGTTTGTCTGGCCCACCGTGGCCGACGTGATCGCCAAGCTGCACGAAGAGGTCGGCGAACTGGCGGCCGAGATCGCCGCCGGCGACCTGGAGAAAGCCCGCCAGGAACTGGGCGACGTGCTGTTCGTGGTCGCCAACTTGGCGCGCACCCTGGAGGTCGATCCGGAAGACGCCCTGCGCTTCACCAACGCCAAGTTCGCCCGGCGCTTCGGCTACATCGAGGCGCGGCTGGCGGAACGCGGCAGGACGCCCGAGCAGTCCGACCTCGCCGAAATGGACGCGCTGTGGGATGAGGCGAAGCGCGAGGAATGAGCGCGCGCCCTCCACCGCTTCGTGGTTCCCCTCCCCCGCGTTGCGGGTGTGGATGAGTGCGTCAGTGACTCCGGATTTCCGCGCCCGGGAACTGCTGCTCGAACTGGCCCAGGGCCTGGGGGGACAGGCTGACGGCCAGGCGCACCGAGCCGTCCTTGCCGTCGTGGCGGTCGAGGACGCGGCCGTGGCGGTAGAGCCAGGCAATAGCGGCGCCTTCTCCAACAGGCGTGAACACATCCACCGGCGGGGCTTCATCGACCAGGGCGGCGACGGCGGCGAGCAGGGCCGGACACCCCTGCCCTGACACCGCCGAGAGCGGGATCGCCGGCGGGTGAGCGCGCCGCGCGTCGCCCTCGACAATGGCGCGGTCGTCAGCGGGCAACAGGTCGATCTTGTTCCAGACTTCCAGGATAGCCCGATCCTCCAGCTCGACGCCGAGCTTGGCCAGCACGGCGCGGACGTCGCCGGCCTGGGCGTTGCTTTCGGCGCTGGCGATGTCGCGGACGTGCAGCACCACGTCGGCTTCCTTGACCTCCTCCAGCGTGGCGCGGAACGCCTCGACCAGTTCGTGTGGCAGGTCGGAGATGAAGCCCACGGTGTCCGACAGGATCGCCGGGCGTCCGTCCGGCAGCTTGAGCATCCGGAGCGTCGGGTCGAGCGTGGCGAACAGCATGTCCTCGGCGACGACCTCGGCCTTGGTCAGGCGGTTGAACAGGGTCGACTTGCCGGCGTTGGTGTAACCGACAAGCGCCACCGTCGGGTCGGGATGGCGCTTGCGGGCCGAGCGTTGCAGCGTCCGTGTACGGCGCACCTCGTCCAGTTCCAGCTTCAGCTTGCGGATCTTGTCGGCGATCAGCCGCCGGTCGGTCTCGATCTGCGTCTCACCGGGGCCGCCCATGACCCCGAAGCCACCGCGCTGACGCTCCAGATGGGTCCAGGTTCTCACCAGCCGCGAGCGCTCATAGGAAAGCCGGGCCAGCTCCACCTGCAGCCGCCCTTCGCGGGTCCGCGCGCGCCGGGCGAAGATCTCCAGGATCAGGCCGGTGCGGTCGATCACCTTGACCTGCCAGGCCTTCTCCAGGTTGCGCTGCTGCACCGGCGTCAGGGCGTCGTCGACGATGGCGACGTCGGCTTCGGCCAGTTCGATGACCAGCCGGATCTCCTCGACCTTGCCCTTGCCGAACAGGGTCGCGGGCGTCAGCTGGCGCAGGTTGGCGACCAGGGTCTCGCGGACCTCCAGATCGAGGGCGAGCGCCAGGCCGACCGCCTCGTCCAGGCGCGCCTGCGCGGCCCGCGAAGAGCCCCTGCCCTCCCGGTCGGGATGGATGACGACGGCGCCCTGGACCGGCGCCTCGCGGTCAATCGATTTGGAAGGTTTCAATCGTTCTCGTCTTCGCCGGGCTCGTACAGCTGCACGGGTTGGGCCGGCATGATGGTGGAGATGGCGTGCTT
>JANXXA010000053.1 GCA_025350885.1 Phenylobacterium sp. | reverse complement strand
TGGCCACGATCGACCGGCTTGGCCGCAAGCCGCTTTTGCTGATCGGCCTGACGGGCGTGATGATCAGCATGTCCCTTGCCGCCTATGGTTTTCATGTCGGACAGCCGAACGTGGTGCTCGCAGGCATTCTCGGATTCGTCGCCTCCTTCGCCATGTCCCTTGGACCGGTCATGTGGGTGCTGCTTTCCGAGGTCTTTCCCAACAGAATCCGAGGCCTTGGGATCTCCTTCGTGTCCCTCTTCAACGGGATCGTCAGCTCCATCGTACAGTTCATCTTCCCGTCCGAACTCGCCAGGATCGGCGCTCCGGCGACCCTGCTCATCTACGCCGGCTTTGCCTTCATCGGCTTGACATTGACCGCCTGGCTCCTGCGCGAAACCAAGGGCAAGACCCTCGAGGAGCTGGGAGATGGACAGCCTGCTGTCCAGGGCTAAGCCGATGGACAGCCACGCGGCGGCGCCAAGCCTGATTCAATTGGAGCGCGATCCGCTCTGGTTTCCGAACGCGATCAGCCATGATCTCGCCCGGTTGCAGTTCGTGAGGGTCACCGAGGCGGAACTGGTCGAATGCCCGTTTCTCGACCATCGGCATCTCGGGTCCACGCGTCCTGAGGCGGTCGTCGATCTGACGACTCAGGATCTTCCAGCCGCGGTCCAAAGGCTGCGGGCCGCCAATCGGCCCGCAGGCTTCATCTTCCACAGCGCCTTTTGCCGCTCGACGGCGTTGGCCAGTGCGCTTCAGACAACCGGAACTCTTGTGCTCAAGGAGCCGGACATCCTGCGCCAATGCATCGCCTGGCTTCCGCCGGTCAACGTCGCCGGCGGATGTCGCGAGGACTTGGTCGCCGAATTGATCCTTTGCCTCGTGCAGCGGCCGTTGCGCGCGGCGGAACGGGTGATCATCAAGCCGACGAACCTGGCCGGACCGTGGCTGGAGCGGGTCCGCGCGCGGGGCTCGCATGTGCTGCTTGTGTACAGCGGGCTGCGCGATTTCCTGATCTCCATCCTGGACCGCGGCGAGCCGGGCCGCCTCTTCGCCCGGCAGACCTACGCCATGTTGGCGGCCCGCGGCGGCCTCTCGAGGATCTCGCAAGACCGGGGCATGTTGCTGACCGACATCCAGGTGGCCGCTCTTGCGTGGCGCCAACAGCTCGAACTCTTCGCGGAGGCCGCGGAGCACGGAGGAGAAATACGAACACTCGCCAGTGACGACTTCGCCGGGGCGCCGGCCGACGCGCTGCAGGCCGCCTTCCGATTCTTTGACATCGATCGCCCGGCGGGTGCCTGCGCCACGATCGCGACACATGCATTCGATCGCAACGCAAAGCGGCCCGCGGAAGCGTTCGATCGTCTGGCGCGCGAGCGGGAGCGTGCCAAGACCGAGGCGGACTATTCGGGCTCGCTGGAGGCGACGCTGACGTGGATCAGCGCCCAGCGCATTGCTCGTGACCTCCGACTTCCGCTCGCCAATGCCTTGGTTCCCCAGGAACAAGGGGCGGCCGGGTGATCAATCCTGACCTCGAGCTGCACCGCTTCGCCGCCGAGTTCCGGCGGCGTCGACGCGTCCAGATCCATGACTTCCTCGCCCCTGCCGTGGCCGCCAGGATCGAACAAACGCTGCTCAACCAGATCGAGTGGTCGCTGGCGCTGTGCGTGGACGGAGAGGATCGGCTGTTCTCTCGGGATGACTGGAGGGGCATGCCGGAGGCCGAGCGACGGCGGTTGATCGCGCGAGCCAACGAGACAGGGCGCCGAGGCTTCCAGTACGCCTTCGAGTACTATCCGATGCGCGCGGCCTTCCATGAAGCCTGGGAGCCGCCGAGCGCCCTTAACGACGTCGTGGCGTGGATCGAATCGGACGCATTTCTGCAGGCCGTCCGCGCGGTCTGCGGCGACAGCTCGATCGTGGCCGCCGACTGCCAGGCCACGTGCTATCGCACCGGCCACTACCTCAACCAGCATGACGACATGCAGCATGCCTCGCGCCGGTTGGCCTATGTGCTGAACCTCACACGGGCCTGGCGCACGGACTGGGGCGGGCTGCTGCTGTTCTTCGACGCGGCGGGCAATGTGGCCGAGGGCTATGCGCCCGCGTTCAATGTGCTGAATCTGTTCGCCGTGCCGGTCGTCCACGCG
>JANXXA010000048.1 GCA_025350885.1 Phenylobacterium sp. | reverse complement strand
ACGCACCCGCGCCAGGCGGCGATCTGGGTGGCCATGCGCTGGCGGCTGTCGCCCTCGAACAGCAGGGTCGAATAGACCACGTGCGGCTTGCCGGTCTTGTCCTCATAGCCGCGACAGGTCAGCGACGACTGGTTGAAGGCGTTGAGCTGGGCAAAGCTCGGCCCCGCCTTGTCGGTGATATTGTCGAACAGCACCGCCTTGCAGTCGCGCCCCTCGGCGCTGCAGTCGGCGAACTGCATCGAGAAATCCACCGACGCCGAGGTGACCGCGACGAACACCGTGTCGGCTTCGCGTTCCGCCACCGCGGCCTTGGCGCCGGCCGCGGCCAGGAGGGCGATCAGGCTGGCTGGATTGCGGGCGTCGAAGTCGAAGTCCCCGGGCGCGGGCTTGGCAGGCGCGAGCTTGGCGGGCGCGACCTTGGCCGGCGCGACGTTCCCCACGGCCGACTTCGGAGGCGGGGCGGCGCCCAGGCTGATGACAGCGGCGAGAAGGATGACGAACTTTCGAAGCATGGCTGCAGGGCTATCAGACGGTGAATTCAGGCGCGAGGGTGACCCGTGACCCAGGTGCGCGGTTTCCGTGGCGCGCGGCGCCCGCGGTGATAGGATCGCGGTCGCTGTCGAGAGGGGTTCTCATGGGTTTCGCCGTCGCCGCCGTGTTTCTGGTGTTGGCCGTGGTGGTCGCGCTGGGCGCCATCAAGATCGTGCCGCAGGGTCAGGAGGTCACGGTCGAGCGGTTCGGCCGCTATACCCGGACCCTGAAGCCCGGCATCAGCTTTCTGACCCCCTTTGTCGAGGGGGTCGGGCGGCGGATCAACATGATGGAGCAGGTCCTCGACGTGCCCCGCCAGGACGTCATCACCAAGGACAACGTCTCAGTGCAGGTGGACGCCATCGTGTTCATCCAGGTGATGGACGCCGCCGCGGCCGCCTATCGGGTGACCAACCTGGACTTCGCGATCACCCAGCTGACCATGACCAACCTTCGGACCGTCGTCGGCAACATGGAGCTGGACGAGGTGCTGTCGCAGCGCGATCAGATCAATACCCGCCTGCTTGAGGTCATCGACCAGGCCACCAGCCCCTGGGGCGTCAAGGTGGCGCGGATCGAGATCAAGGACCTGCAGCCGCCGCCGGACATCACCAACGCCATGGCCCGGCAGATGAAGGCCGAGCGCGAGCGCCGCGCGGTGATCACCGAGGCCGACGGAGAGAAGCAGGCCGCGATCACCGTGGCGGAGGGCCAGAAACAGGCGGCTATCCTGCAGGCCGAAGGCCGCCGCGAGGCCGCGTTCCGGGACGCCGAGGCCCGAGAGCGCTCCGCCGGCGCCGAGGCCAAGGCCACCGAGCTGGTCTCCAACGCCATCGCCAAAGGTGACGTCAACGCCATCAACTATTTCATCGCCCAGAAGTACGTGGAAGCGTTCGGCAAGCTGGCCGAGAGTCCGCAGCAGAAAACGGTGATCGTGCCGGCCGACATGGGCTCGCTGATGGGGTCCATCGCCGGCATCGCCGAGCTGGTGAAGTCCGCCCAGGCCGAATTTCCACCGCCCGCGCCGCGCGCGCCACGCGGCGGTCCGGCGGTTCCCAGGACCGGAACCTGACCGATGCCAGACCCCGCGGGTTTCTATGCCGCCCATGCGCTGTGGATCTGGATCGCTCTGGGCGCGGCTCTGCTGGCGGTCGAGGTCGCCAGCGGTTCGGGCTGGCTGCTATGGCCGGCGGCTTCGGCCGTCATCGTGGCGGTGCTGGCAGGGTTCGCGGGGCTGGGACCCCTGCCGGCCGTGCTGATCTTCGCGGTGCTGACCATCCTGTCGACCGTGCTTGCCCGGCGCTATCTGCCGCGACGGCTGCTGCAGCATCCGGGGCGCGATATCAACGACACCACCGCCCGGCTGATCGGCCACTACGGCCGCGTGGTCGCCGCTTTCCGCGGGCGCGCCGGCCGGGTGTTCATCGACGGCAAGGAATGGGCGGCCGAGCTCGACGAGGGCGAGGCGCTGGAGGCCGGAGAGCGTGTGGAGGTGACCGGGGTCGCCGGCGCGCATCTCAGGGTCCGCGCGGCTTGACGATCCGTCGCGCGCGCAGCCTCGAAACGGTGGCGCTCTGGGGAGCTAAGCTGTTGGAACTGCGACACAGTTCAGCCGCCTGTCGCAGTCATCTTGACCCCCGCCGCGATCACGGCGCTTATGTGCGCAGACGGCGATGTGCGCCCCTAGAAACGTCCAGGAGAGACTGAAGTCATGAGGCCAATCGGATTGGGGCTGCTCGCCGCCCTCATCATCGCCGCAATGGCGCCCGCCGTCGCGATGGCGGCGGCCAAGCCCGCGGCTGCCGCGGTCAGCGATGCGTCGCGCAAATCCGGGATGGCGGACACGCCGGCCCTGGTCACCGCCGCCGGCCTTCCCTGCACGGTTTCGGACGCTCGCCTGATTGGCAAGGCGCCGCCGGACAAGAAAACCGGCGCGCTGGGCTCCAGCCTCTACGAGGTCGCCTGCGGCGCGGGCAATATGGGCTATCTGATCCAGGCGACGCCCGGCAGCCCCGCCAACGCCTTCAGCTGCCTGGAGGCCAACTTCCCGGCCGACCCGGTCGCCAAGGCGCCCAATCCCTGCCTTCTGCCTGGCAACGCCAATCCGCTGGCTCAGATGGCCGCGATGCTGGCCAAGGCCAAGGTCAGCTGTGCGGCTGACAAGGCGCGCGGCATCGGCCAGACCAAGACCAACACCCTGATCGAGGTCGCCTGTCCCGGCGGCACCGGCTACATCGTCACGGCCAGCGCCCCGCTCGACCTGGCCAAGGAGGCGACCTCCACCAACTGCCTGGCCTATGACGCGGCGCCGGGGAACATCAAATGCATCCTCTACGAGCCCGCCGCCCGCCTCACCGTGGTGGATAACTTCGCCAAGATGGCCAACAACGGCTGCACCGTGAAGGACCGCCGCTTCGTCGGCATCTTCAACGACGGGACCGAGGGCTACGAGGTCTCCTGCGCCGACGGCAAGGGCTATATCTACAAGGTCAATGCGCAGGGTGCGATCGCCTCGACGCTGGACTGCGCCAAGGTGTCGGGCGGAACCTGCACGCTCACCGACACCCGCGCGGCGACCGCCGAACAGGCCGGCCTCTACACCAAGCTCGCCAAGGCCGCCGGTTCGACCTGCGTGGTCAGCCGCTACGCCGTGTTCCCCACCCGTGGAACCGATGAGGTCGTGGAAATGGTCTGTGGAGACGGCGCCGGCGCGATCGGCATGTTCCCGGCCGTCGGCAAGGGTCAGGTGCTCGACTGCGGCCATGCGCTTGTCGCTGGCTACAAATGCACCCTGGGCAGGCCCGACTACGCCGGCCTGACCGCCGACCTGCGCAAGTTCGACCAGAAGGAATGCACCGTCTCCACGGTCGGCACGCCGCTGAAGGCCGCGGACGGCTCGATCCGCCTGGAAGTGGCCTGCTCCGACGGCCTGCCCGGCTACATGATCGGCTTCACCAACCCGACCACGCCGAAGGAAGCGATCGGGTGCCGGTTCGCCGGCAGCTGCGTTCTGCCGACCAATAAGACCGGCGCGGCCCCCAAGGGCTGAGCCGGATCGGCTGACCGATCAGAGGCCCGCGAGTTCACCTCGCGGGCCAACCTGACTCAGGGGATGGCCGCCTCGATGAGCATCGGGCCCCGTTGGGCCATCGCGCCGGCGAAAGCCTTTTCGAACGCCTCGGCGGTGGTGCAGCGGACCGCGGGCAGGCCCAGGCCCTTGGCCAGCGAGACCCAGTCGATAGCCGGATCGCCCAGGCCGAGCAGCCTGGCAGCCTGTGGCCCCGCGGCCCCGGCGCCGGTGCGGGTCATTTCGATGTTGAGGATGCGATAGCTGTTGTTGGCGAAGACCACGACGGTGACGTCGAGGTTCTCCCGCGCCAGCGTCCACAGCGCCTGGACGGTATACATCGCCGCCCCGTCGCCGTTCAGCGAGACCACCTTGCGCTCGGGGGCCGCCACCGCCGCACCGACCGCCAGCGGCAGGCCGATGCCGATCGCCCCGCCGGTCAGCGCCAGAACCTCGTGCGGCGCGGCGGTCATGCAGGGCACGGCCACGCCGCCGCCGGAGGTCACGCTGTCGTCGCAGACGATGGCGCCCTCGGGCAGATGCCGGGCCATCGACAGGCCGGCCAGTTGCGGGCTGAGCGCACCGGAGGGCGCGGTGTCGGGGCGCTTCAGGCTCTGGCTCGGCCCGGTGCGCGGCGCGCCCATGGCGTCGGCCAGCGCGGCAAGACCGGCCACGGCGTCCTCGGCCCGGCTCGCCAGCGACAGCGTTGCGCAGCCTTGCGGAACCAGCACGCTCGGGCGGTCGGGATAGGCGAAGAAGGCCACCGGCTGGGTCGTGCCGGCAAAGACCATCAGATCGACGCCGTCGAGATCCTTCAGCGCCATCTCGCCGAAATACGGCATGCGGGCGGGGGCGAAACTGCCGGCCCCGCGCGGCTGGCGCGCGACAAAGGTGTCGCACATCACCCTGATGCCGGCGGCCTCCAGCCGGGCGGCCTGGGCCAGACCCTCCGCGCGGCAGGCCTGGCCGCCGATCAGGATCACCGGCCTGGCGGCCGCCTTCAGAGCGCGCGCGGCGGCCTCGACGGCCGATCCGGCGGGGGCGGGCCGCACCGGCTTCTGGGCAATCACGTCCGGCGTCGCGGTCTCCAGCCAGGCCGAGTCGGCGGGCAGGATCAGGCTGACCGGACCCCCGGGCGGGCCGTAGCTCGCGGCCACGGCTTCGGCGGCCAGACCGGCCACCGCGTCGGGGCTGTCAGCTGACCTCACCCACAGTGAATTGGGCGCGGCCAGGGCGGCGATGTCGGAATTCAGCGGGGCGTCGTACTGGCGGTGATAGGTGGCGTGGTCGCCGATCACGTTGACGATCGGGGTATGGGCGCGCCGCGCATTGTGCAGGTTGGCCGCCCCATTGGCGTAGCCCGGACCCAGGTGCAGCAACGTGCAGGCCGGTCTGTCGGCGATACGGCCATAGCCATCGGCGGCGCCCGTCGCCACGCCTTCAAACAGGCACAGCACCGGCCGCATCTTCGGACTTCGATCCAGCGCGGCGACGAACTGCATCTCGCTGGTGCCGGGGTTGGCGAAGCAGGCGGTGACCTCGTTGGCGACGAGGGTCGAGAGCAGGGCGTCGGCGCCGTTCATGCCAGATCCTTTATTTCAGAACACCATCACATTGCAGGAAGCGGGGTCGGCGAACAGCCGCGTGATGTCGTCCGCGCGGCGCGACCGGGCCAGTGACTGGGCGATGTAGCCCTTATCGGTGATCTCGCCGGCCGCGGCGTCCGGCGGATCGGGCAGCACCAGAGCGCGGGCCACCCGCCCGCCCGCGCCACGCGCGGTGGTGTTGAAGGCCGCCAGGCCCGCCCGCACCGCCGCCTCGATCTGCGGTCGCGGCAGGGTCGGGTTGGGATAGAGCAGCAGGCCGACCGTCTCGCGGCCCTCGCCACAGACGACGGCGTCGGTGACCGCCCCGCCGATCGCCGAGACGGCGCCGATGCGCAGGTCGCCGACGCCGACGAAGGTGCCCGACGCCAGTTTGAAGTTCTCCGCCAGCCGACCGTCGAACACCAGGCCCCGGGCGGGGTCGACCGGATCGACGAGCCGCGCGGCGTCGCCGATGACGTAGTAGCCTTCGTCATCGAAGGCCTGGGCCGACAGCACCGGCTGACCGAGGTAGCCTTCAGTCACCTGCGGGCCCTTGACGCGGAAATCCAGCTTGCCGGCCAGGGGAACCAGCCGCACCGAGGTGCCTGGCACCGGCAGGCCCATCAGACCCATGCGCTCGTTCACCCAATGGACGTTGGCGGCGGTGGGGCCGGTCTCGGTGGCGCCATAGCCGCTGCCGAAGCTGATCTTCTCGCCTACCGTGCGCAGCGCCACGGCCTGGATGCGGTCGGCCACAGGCTGGCCGAGCGCCGCCCCGCCGTACTGCATCACTCGCACCCGCTCGAAGAAGCGGCGCGCCAGCGCTTCGTCGGCCTCCAGGGCGTCGACGAACAGCATCCAGCCGGCGGGCTCCATGTTCTGGTAGGTCGGCGAGATCTCCTTAAGATTG
>JANXXA010000045.1 GCA_025350885.1 Phenylobacterium sp. | reverse complement strand
CCATTTTGTCGGAGCGACGCGCGGCGCGACGGGTCCGAAAAGGCCGGGACTCGGGTTGAAGGGGTCGACGCTGTCGCCATCGGGGAAACCGCGGCTGCGCTTGAAATCCAGGTGGCTGTAGTCGATGCCGACCACCAGCTGGTTCTTCATCCCGAACACCGGGTACGTCAGGCTCACACTAGCCTGGTCGCCGTAAAGCTTCTGGTCGTGGAAGACGAAGAAGCGGTCACGCCCGATCAGATTGGTCGCCGGATCAAACGCATAGGATTCCGAGTTCAGCCAACGCCGCTTCGAGTAGTAATAATAGAGGTAATTCTCGAAGGTGACATTGTCAGTCGGGCGCCACTTCACGAACAGCTGCGGCCAGTATTGATTGGATTTAATATAGGCGTCGGCGACGTTGTAGTTCTTAAAGCGCAGGCGGGAGTCGATCGTGTCGCCGGTCGCCGTCGAGATGACACCCTTGAGTGGATCGGTGGCGAACGATTTCGAGACGATGGGCGTGCCCCAGTAGCCGGACGGGTGGTCGCCGAGCACGTCTATAGAGAACTGCACATCGAGCTCCGCCGTCGGCTTCCACAGCAGAGACAAGGTGATGTCCGTCGAGTCCCCGTGCGTGTGGTTGACGAACCCCTCGGTCGAGGTCCGGCTGACGTCGAGGCGCATGGCCAGCGTATCGGAGAGCGGCATGGATCCGCCGACGCCCACGGCAGTGGTTCCAAAGCTGCCCAGCGCGCCGTAGATATTGTAGCTCGCGGGCCCGAAGCTCGGCGCCTTGTTGACCACATTGATGGCCCCGCCGATCGCGCCCTGGCCGTACAGAACCGAAGCGGGCCCCTTCAGGATCTCGACACTCTCGACGTTGAAGGCGTTCTGCGGCCGGTTCACCATGTCCGACGGCCCGACATAGATGCCGTTGTGCAGAACGGTGACCTGGGTGTCGGAGAAACCCCGGACGTGGAAATCTTCAAGGTCACCGGGCGTGCCGCCGGAGGTGACGCCGGGCATGCTGTTGGCCGCGTCCTCGACGAACAGAAAGCCCCGCGTGGTGATGGTCGCGCTGGTAATCACATCGAGGGTGGCGGGAGTTTCCTTCGCCGACAGGTTCAGGCGGCTTCCGGTAGGCGTGAATTGTTCAAGCGAGCGCACGTGCTCGCCAGTGACCACGACTTCGGAGACCGCGTCCTTGGATGGATCCGGCGCGGCCTCGGCCGCCGCGGCGCCGCGGGCGCCGACAATGGCCGCCACGGTGAGCGCCAGGACGGAACAGCTCGACCTCGTGAACATGGAAGACCCCCTGTTGAGATTATCTTTTGTCTAGTCAAATCAATTCCGAGTTCGCGGCCTAGTCAAGGGCAATTATTTTCGATCCGTGGCCACGCGCGGGTCGCCTGCAATACATCCATCGGCGTCCTTCGCTGCGGCAAAATCAGGCGCCCCGCGAGGATGTCCCAACGTCATGCGCGCAATCGGGCAAGCGCGCGGCGGTAACGGTAGACGATGGCGTCGCGCTGGTGGTGACGCCCTGCCGAGACAACCTTGTGGCCCCTGCGCCAGACGCCGTCGACGATCGGCGCCCGGGCGGCGAAGACCCATCGCGCGAGAATCTCGGCGGGCCGCAATGCGATCATGGAAGAGTCCCCGTCGTCGAGGCTGATCAGCGTCGCGGCGTCGCCGGGCCGGATCTCATCCATCGGCACGCCCAGGGCCTGCGCGCCGCCCGCGCGGCACGCGGCGTAGATGTGGTCCGCCGTCCCGACCCCATCCGCGGAGTCCAGGACGTTGCGCTCCCGCCGCATCAGACGCTGGCCATACTCGAGGAGCCGAAGCTCCTGCGCGGCGTCGATCAGGATATTCGAGTCCGTTCCAATCCCGATGCGGCCCCCGGCCGCGAGGAGTTGAGCGACCGGAAAGATGCCGTCAGGTCGTCGGCTAGCCGGCCTGGGCGCTCGGCGCTGGGCGAATGCGTCCCGCACTTCATCGCCCCGAAGGCGCGCGACATACCGGCGCGATCGTGCAGCGTGTAGACGACCGCCTGCGGCCAGCAGGCGCACAGGTCGCGATGCACCGAGAGCTGTTGCTCGAGACTCGGGCTCCAGAACATCAGCGGCGCCGCGGGTGCGT
>JANXXA010000037.1 GCA_025350885.1 Phenylobacterium sp. | reverse complement strand
CAGCACGTCGCAGGTTTCAAACAGCGCCGCCTGGGCCCGCGCGTAGGCGTGCAGGGCGGTCAGGCCGCGCACATAGTCGGCGCCGCTCACGGCCAGCCCGCGACGATAGGTGGCGAAGGTCAGCGCCTCGACGTCACCGTCGGCGATGGGCCGGCCCCGCCGCTGCGCCTCGGTCTCCAGGCTGGCGGCGATGCTGGCGGAGATCACCACGCCGGCGGCCGCCTGCATGGCAACCACGTCGCCGGGGATCCGCACCTCCTCGACGTGGTGGCCGAGGTCTTCGCACAGGCGCGCGGCGTCGCGGACAGCGGCTTCGCACTCGGGATCAAGCCCCGGCGCCTGCATCGCCGCCGTGGTGAAACCGATCCGCAGGCGCCCCGGCTCGCGCTCGACCTCCTCGGCGAACGGCCGCTCGGGGGCTTTCAGGAAATAGGGGTCGCCGGGCTGCGGCCGACAGGCGATGTCCAGCAGCACCGCCGAATCGCGCACCGAGCGAGTCACGGCGTGATGCACCGAGGCGCCCGCCCAGCCTTCACCGAGCGGCGCGAACGACACCCTTCCGCGCGACGGCTTCAGGCCGAACAGGCCGCAGCAGGAGGCCGGCATGCGGATCGAGCCGCCGCCATCGCTGGCGTGGGCGGCCGGGGCGATCCCCGCCGCCACCGCCGCTGCCGCCCCGCCCGACGAGCCGCCCGGCGTGCGGCCAAGGTCCCAGGGATTGCGGCAAACCCCGAGCAGCTCCGATTCCGTCACCGGCAACAGGCCGAATTCCGGGGTGTTGGTCTTGCCGAACACGCACAGCCCCGCGCCCCGGTAGGCGGCGGTCAGCGCGCTGTCGGACGGGGCCACGGCGTCGGCAAACAGCCGCGAGCCGCTGGTGGTCGGCGTGCCGGTCAGGGTGACGCCCAGGTCCTTGAGCAGGAAGGGCACGCCCGACAGCGGCCCCGGAACCGGCGTCTCGGCCCGGGCGCGGGCGGTCAGGTCCAGGGTCACCGCATTGATCGCCGGGTTGACCTGCGCCATGCGCGCCGCGGCCGCCTCCAGCAGTTCGGCCGCGCTGACCTCGCGCCGCGCCACCAGCCCGGCCAGCCCCACCGCGTCCTGTCGCCGATAGTCCTCGAAGTCCATGCCGATCACCCCCGCGCCGCTGTTTCTTCAGGCAAGCACAGCCGGCCCGCCGATCCAACCCTGCCGTTGCCCCATCGCCAAGTGGTTCGCGGCGTCCGGGTCAGGACCGCAGGTTACCACGCGCCAACGTTTGGCATCGATGACCAGGGCTCGGCAGGCGGCAGGGCGGAGCCGGCCTGCAGCAGTTCAATGGAGATGTTGTCGGGGGAGCGGATGAAGGCCATGCGGCCGTCGCGCGGCGGGCGATTGATGGTCACGCCCCGGTCCTTCAGCCGCTGGCAGAGCGCGTAGATGTCGTCCACCGCATAGGCCAGGTGACCGAAGTTGCGGCCGCCGTCATAGGGCTCGGGATCCCAGTTGTAGGTCAGCTCGACCATCGGCGCCTTGCCGGCCCTGACCGCGACCTCATCGCCCGGCGCACCGAGGAACACCAGGGTGAAGCGGCCGCCGGGGTTTTCGGCCCGCGACGCCTCGACCAGGCCCAGTTTGTCGCAATAGAAGTCCAGCGAGGCGTCGAGATCGGTCACGCGGACCATGGTGTGAAGGTATTTCACCGGCGTTTTCCCTTACCGTGTACGCTGCGCCACAGGGCGGCCCGAAAACGCTGCGCGTCATGCTGCTGTTAAGGTTCCTGGCGAATAGAATAGCCGGCATATCGCCTGCCTGTCCGCGAATTCATTTGCGCGCACGCTTAGGTGGCATGAAAAGCGCGAAACCTCAGCATAGAGGCGCGGAGACGGCGGGCGCTGATCGGGCGCTCCGTTGAGGGGCCGGGGACAAGCTTGATGCGGATGAAGTCGCAGTATGTGTTCGTCATCGCGGTGCTCGCCGTGGTCGCGCTCTATTTCATCGTCCGCAGTCTGTTCGGCCTTGGCCATCACGAGGCTGCTGAGGCCAAACCCACGGCCCCCGCCCTGCCCAGCGTCCAGGCCCGACTGGTCCCCGAGGTGGTGCGCCAGTACGATGTGGTGGTGCGCGGCCGCACCCAGGCGACGCGCTCGGTCGTGGTGCGCTCGGAAACCGCCGGCGTGGTCGCCGCCGCACCGGTGCTGCAGGGTTCCACCGTCCAGGCCGGCCAGGTGCTCTGCCGCCTGTCGGTCGATGCGCGCCAGGCCGCGCTGGACCAGGCCAGCGCCGCGCTGAAATCCATGCGGCTGCAACAGCAGGGCTCGGTCGAACTGGCCAGCCGGGGCTTCCGGTCACAGACCCAGGTGCTGCAGACCCAGGCCAGCCTCGATGCGGCCACCGCCGCTGTCCGCCAGAGCGAGATCGCGCTCGCCCAGGTGAACATCAAGGCGCCCTTCGCCGGCGTGTTCGACCATCGCGACGCCGAGGTCGGGAGCTATCTGTCGCCCGGCCAGTCCTGCGGCACGATGATCGAACTCAATCCCCTGCTGGTGGTGGGCGACGTGCCGGAGACCCAGGCCGCCAGCCTGAAGGTCGGAGCCCCGGCCACCGCCAGGCTGGTCTCCGGCCAGGTGCTCAGCGGGCGCATACGCTATGTGGCCCGCGACGCCGACCCGCAGACCCGCACCTATCACCTG
>JANXXA010000020.1 GCA_025350885.1 Phenylobacterium sp. | reverse complement strand
GGTCGGCCGACCCAGACCCCGCTGAACCGACACAAAACCCTACCCCTTCATCAACAGACAATCCCGGCCGTAAGCCTGCTCACGCAGGCTGAAGCGCCGGGACCCAGGAGGTTCATGCCATGCGGTTGCCCTGGGTCCCGGCTCGGCCTTTCAGGCCGTCCGGGATGACAGAATTTGGGGGTGTTCCTGACAAATGAACCCAAGTTCGTTGCCTTGCTAAGCGAGAGGCGGCGCTTGGGGTGAGGCGGCAAACCGGCTAGGTAAGGCTCAGTCTGAGCATATGGGGTGCGGATGGACGACGCGGGCGCGAGCTTGTCGGCGCAGATGGGGGCGATGGGACGCGGGGCTCGTCAGGCCTGCGTGGCCCTGCGCCTGGCCGACGCGGCGACCCGCACGCGGGCCATCGCCGGCATGGCCAGCGCCGTGCGCGCCGCCTCGGCGGAGATCCTGGCCGCCAACGCTGGCGATGTCGCCGCCGCTCAGTCGGCCGGTCTGGCGCCGGCCATGGTCGACCGCCTGCTGCTGGACGAGGCCCGCGTGGAGGCCATGGCCCAGGGGCTGGAGACCGTCGCCGCCATCCCCGACCCGCTGGGCGTCGAAACCGAGCGGTGGGACCGGCCCAACGGCCTCGACATCGCCCGCGTGCGCACCCCCATCGGCGTCATCGCCATCATCTACGAGAGCCGGCCCAATGTGACCGCCGACGCCGCGGCGCTGTGCATCCGCTCGGGCAATGCGGTGATCCTGCGCGGTGGCTCGGAATGCCTGGCCTCCAACCTCGCGATCCACGCCGCCGTGGTCAGGGGCCTGGTCGCCGCCGGTCTGCCGGAAGCCTGCGTGCAGGCGGTGCGCACCGCCGACCGCGCCGCCGTCGGCCTGATCCTGGGCGGCCTGGACGGGGCCATCGACCTGATCGTTCCGCGCGGCGGCAAGAGCCTGGTCGCCCGCGTAAAGGCCGAGGCTCGCGCCCCGGTGCTCGGCCACCTGGAGGGGATCAACCACGTCTTCCTGCATGCCAGCGCCGATGTCGCCAAGGCCAGCGCCATCGCGGTCAACGCCAAGCTGCGGCGCGTCTCGGTCTGTGGCGCGGCCGAGACCCTGCTGGTGGATTCCGCCGACGCCCAGCGGCTGCTGCCGCCGGTGGCGCGGGCGCTCAGCGACGCCGGCTGCGAGCTGCGCGGCGACGCCCGCGCGCGGTCCCTGGTTCCCGGGATGGGCGAGGCCACCGAGGCGGACTGGCGCACCGAATACCTGGCTCCGATCATCAGCGTCGCCGTGGTCGACGGGGTCGAAGGCGCCGCGGCCCATATCGCCACCTACGGCTCGGCGCACACTGACGCCATCGTCGCCGAGGACCTCGTGGCCGCCGAACGTTTCGCGACCCTGGTGGATTCCGCCATCGTGCTGATCAACGCCTCGACCCAGTACGCCGACGGGGGGGAATTCGGCTTCGGCGCCGAGATCGGCATCGCCACCGACCGCCTGCACGCCCGCGGGCCGGTCGGTGCGGAACAGCTCACGACCTACAAGTATGTGGTCCGCGGGACCGGCCAGACGCGTCCCTGACGGGGGGCGTCCGGCCGCGCTGCGGCTCGGATTTCAGCTGACGCCCGGACTGCGCGTGGGCCTCTATGGCGGCTCGTTCAACCCGGCCCACGAGGGTCACGCCCACGTCGCCGAGACCGCCCGGCGGCGGCTGCGGCTCGACCGGGTGATCTGGCTGGTTTCGCCGCAGAACCCGCTGAAGTCCGCCCGTGAGACGCAAAGCCTGGCCCAGCGGATGGCCGGCGCCCGCGCCCTGGCAACAGGCCCCGGGATGATCGTCTCCGACGCCGAGACGCGGCTCGGCAGCGCCTACACCATCGATACCGTGCGCGCCCTGAAGCGCCGCTTTCCAGGCGTGAAATTCGTCTGGATCATGGGCGCCGACAGCCTGGCCAGCTTCCACCGCTGGCGCGGCTGGACCCAGATCATGGGCGAGGTTCCGGTGGCCGTAGTTTCGCGGCCGTGGATCTCGCTGAAGAGCCGTTTTTCGCCCGCCGCGCTGCGCTTCGCCCGCTCCCGACGGACGTCCCGGGGCGCGCTGACCCTCGCCGACGCCGACCCACCGGCCTGGACCTTTCTGTTTGGCCGCTTCAATTTTCAGAGTTCGACCGCCCTCAGAGCGCGCCAGGCGGCTCAGGCTCCCCGATGACCGCCCCCCGATGACCGGCTGACCGGCGGGCCTTTGCGTGCTAGGGTCTCCGGGCGAGGACATTAGAGGAGCACCCCGCTGAACCGTAAAGTTGCGCCAAGTGCGCAGGAAGGCGCCACGCCTTCCCAAGATTCGTCCCAGGATCCATCCAGAGACCCCGGGGTCCGTATCGCCGCGCTGGAACAGATGATCCTGGCCCGCCTGGACGACGACAAGGCGCAGGACGTGGTTTTCATCGATCTGAAAGGCAAGTCGGCCGTCGCTGACGGCCTTGTGGTGGCGTCAGGCCGCTCGCACCGCCATGTCGGCGCCATGGCCGACCACCTGCTGCGGGCGCTGAAGGACGAGGGCTATGGCCGCGCCCGCGTCGAGGGTCTGCCGCACTGCGACTGGGTGTTGATCGACACCGGCGACGTGATCATCCACCTGTTCCGGCCCGAGGTGCGGACCTTCTACAACATCGAGAAGATCTGGGCGGTGGACAGCGCCCACCACACCCAGGCCGCCGGCCAGGTGGTCTAAGGGCGGCCCGCGCCCGCGACCCGGTTGATCGGCTTCCAAGCCAGCGGCAGAGGCAGAGGCAGAGGCAGAGGCATCAGGGCAAGGACATTGGGTTGATCTGTCAGGCAAGCCCCCAAAATCTGTCATCCCGGCCGACCGCAAGGGAGCGCCGGGACCCAGGAGCAACCGCACAGCCTGAACCTCCTGGGTCCCGGCGCTTCAGCCTGCGTGCGCAGGCTTACGGCCGGGATGACAGAGAAAATTTGTAGTCTGTTGACCCGAGTTCGGAGCCCTGGCAGAGCCATCGCGGTTCTGGACATCTCCGGCCGGCGATGTTCGGATCGGCGCGAAGGAGACCCGCGCCATGTCCGAGACCCTGAGCCGCGACACCCTGGATGCCTCGGCGACCGATCTGGTCGCGGCCCTGGCCGCCCGCCGGGTCAGCGCCCTGGAACTGACCGACGCCGCCATTGCGCGGATCGAGGCGCGCGATCCGGCGATCAACGCCGTGGTGGTGCGCGACTTCGACCGTGCGCGCCAGGCCGCCCGCGACGCCGATCTGGCCTTGGCGCGGGGTGAGCGGCGGCCGTTGCTGGGCCTGCCGATGACCGTCAAGGAGTCGCACAACGTCGCGGGCCTGCCGACCACCTGGGGGTTCGAGCCGTTCAAGGATTTCCGCGCGCCGGAAGACAGCGTTGCCGTCGGACGGCTGAAGGCGGCCGGGGCGGTGATCCTCGGCAAGACCAACATCCCGCCGTTTCTCGCCGACTGGCAGAGCGCCAATCCGGTCTATGGGCGGACCAACAATCCCCATGACCTGACGCGGACGCCCGGAGGCTCGTCCGGAGGCGGCGCCGCGGCGCTGGCGGCCGGCATGGTCCCGCTGGAGTTCGGGTCCGATATCGGCGGTTCGATCCGCGTGCCCGCCGCCTTCTGCGGGGTCTATGGGCACAAGCCGTCGTTCGACCTGGTTCCGTCCCGCGGGCACCAGCCGCCGTACGCCGACGGCGCCCCCCCGCCGTTGGCGGTGGTCGGGCCGCTGGCGCGGACCGCGGCCGACCTCACATTGGCGCTTCATGTCGTCGCCGGCCCGGACCTACCGCAGTCGAAGGCCTACCGCCTGGCGCTCCCCGCCGCGCGCCACGCCCGGCTGGCTGATTTCCGGGTGCTGGTGATCGATGAGCATCCCGTGGCCGCCGTCGATGCCGAGATTCGCGCGGCGCTCGCGACCCTGGCCGGCAAGCTTGAGATCATGGGCGTCCGGATTGGGCGCGAAAGCGATCTCATGCCTGACCTGACCAAGGCGCAGGAGACCTACGCCGGCCTGCTGGGCGTGGCCATGTCGCGCGGCGGCCCGGAGCCCAGCACGGCCAGCGCCAATGCGTGGCTGACGATGCTGGACGCCCAGGCGGCGGCGCGCCGACAGTGGAGCGCCCTGTTCGAAGCCTTCGACGTGGTGCTGGCCCCGGTCTTCGGCCAGGTGGCCTTCCCGCATGCGCAGGCGCTGGAAGGGCAGGCGAGGACCCTGGATATCGACGGCCAGCCAACGCCCTACTTCGCCCAGCTCGCCTGGCCTGGCATGGCGACCCTGGCCAACCTGCCGGCCACCGCTATCCCAATCGGCCGGACCCGCGCCGGCCTGCCAATCGGCGCGCAGATCATCGGACCGTTCCTGGAAGACCGCACGACGCTGGCTTTCGCGGAACATCTGGAGCGTGAATTCGGCGGGTTCCAGCCGCCGTCGTCGAGCGAGCAGGCAACCTTATCCAACTGAATCCGTTGAGATAGCATGCCCAGGATCATCATCCGCTGCCCGACTTCCGGTCAGGACGTGCCCACCGGCCACCGCAGTCAGGACTTCGAGCTTCAGACGATGGTGGAGACGCGGTCGTTTCGCTGTCCGGTCTGCCAGCAGGTGCACGCCTGGTCGGGCGCCGACGCCCGCGTCGAGCAGGGCCCGACCCCCATGGCCCCTCTGGCTCAACCGGCCCTGCCGCGATAGCCCCTTCAGGCGCGGTTCACTTCGACCGGCGGCAAGGTGGCGTCCTGTCGCGCCTCGCACAATTGGATCCGCCATGACGATGAAGATCTTCCTGATCGCCGCAGCCGCCCTGGCCTGCATCGCCGCCACCCCGGCCGCCCACGCCGAGGCGGGGCCCGCCGGCATCGCGGCCACCTTCGGCAATACGGTAACCTCGACCTATCCTGACGGCCGTTCGCAGAAGATCTGGCTCAAGTCCGATGGGACCTGGACCGGCCGCAGCCGGCGCGGCTCCCCGCTGGCGGGCAAGTGGTCGATGCGCGGCGAGAAGGTTTGCCTCAGACAGACCAGCCCGGCCATGCCGTTCAGCTTCTGTCAGGTCCTGCCCGCCGATCCTGAGGTCGGCCTGACCTCGAAGGACCTGGTCGGGACGCCGATCCGGCTGAAGCTGGTGAAGGGCATGCCGAAGTAGGCGCTAATTCGCCGTCTGGGTCTGGGCGCTGAACCCGCCGGTCTGCCACTGGGCGGCCACCGCGCGGGTGACATTGCGCATCAGGGCGTGGCGAACCGACGCCGGCCGGGTGGTCTGGCGGATCATCACCGCCACCGCATAGGTGTGGCCGTCCGGGGCCGTCAGCAGGCCGACGTCGTTGATCCCCACCGAGGCGCCGCGCCAGTCGGGACCTGTCCCGGTCTTGTGGGCCAGAGCCCAGCCGGGAGCCAGGCCGCCACGCAGCCGCATCGTCCCGGTGCGCGCTTCACCCATCAGCTCCAGCATGAAATCTGTCGAGGCCTTGCTCAGCAGCTTGCCCTCGGTGAGGGCGGTCAGCGCGGTGACGATTCCGATGGGGGTGGCCCCGTCCGGTGGGTCGGCGAGATAGCCGGCCAGCGCCTGGTCGCGCACCGCGTCGGGCAGTTGGGCGCGCGCCTGCTTGAAGATCCAGGTCGCGCCATATTCCGGCTTCCAGGTCAGTCCGGCCGTGCGCGTCTGGACGTCGCGTTCGGTGCCGCCCAGCGACAGACCCGCCAGTCCTTTGGCGGCGAGGGTCCGGGTCACCACGCCGGGACCCCCGACTTCGCGGATCAGCATGTCGTTGGCGGCGTTGTCGCTCTCGATCAGGGCATGACGCAGCAGGTCGGCAATGGTGATGTCAAGCGCTCCGCGCGGCCCGCGAATGCGCCGGGTCAGCGGCTGATAGAAGACAGAGCGGTCCTGTGACCCCATGGTCACCGTGCGATCCAGTGACAGGCGACCCTCGTCCACCGCCTGCAGTACGGCCAGCGCCACCCAAAGCTTGGAGACGCTCTGCTGGGGAAAGCGTTCGTTACCGGCCACGGCGGCTGTCCAACCTGCACTGAGGTCGGTGACCGCGATCCCCATCGGGTCGCCATAGGCGCGCGCCAGTCGTTCAAGCTCGTCCTGGAATTCCGCCGGCGCGGGCGGACCCGTCCGAACCGGACGCACCGGCGCCGGGCCGGCGACATAGGTGACCTTCTGCGCCGTCAGCCGGGTGGCCCCGGCCCAGGCGCCCAGCCCGACGAGCCCCAGCCCGGCCAGGGTCAACGCCACGACGGCGCCCCGCGCGATCACGTCCGCGCTCCTGGGCCGCGCGCCTCGACAGTGAGGTGACTGAGGCCCGGGAGCCCTGTCAGCCGGGCCCGCAGGACCTGCGTCGAAGGCGCGGGCTCGGCGCTGACCACCGCAACGGCGGCGTGATGCCCGGGGCCGAGGCGCCAGACATGCAGATCCAGCACCCGTTCTCCCCCGGCCTGCAGGCGGGCGCGAATCTCGGCGGTCAGGTCGGACGAGGGGGTCATGTCGAGCAAGGTTGCGGCGGTCCTGCGGATCAGACTGACACCAAATTGCGCCACGAGCGCGGCGCCGGCCAGTCCCGCCAGCGGATCAGCCCAGGCCCAGCCGAGCCGCCATCCGAGCACCAGGCCCGCGATCGTCAGCACCCCGACCCCGGCGTCGGCGCTCAGATGCAGGTGCGCGGCCGACAGATTGAGGTCCTGCGCCGCGCTCCTGTCCGGCCGCAGGAGCCAGACGCAGACCAGGGTGACGACCAGGCCCCCGCCGGCCAGCGGCAAGGCCGAGGCATAGTTCACCGCCTGCGGCTGAAGCAGCCGCCGCCCGCTCTCCACCGCGATCAGGACGGCTGTCAGGCCCAGCACCACGGCGTTGGCGAACCCGGCCAAGTCGCCCAGCTTGCCCGCGCCCCAGGTGAATCTCGGACTGCCCGCATAGCGTCTCGCCAGCCCATAGGCGCCGGCCGCCACCAGCAGGGCCGCCACATGCGCGGCCATGTGCAGCCCCGCCGCGGTCAGCGCCATCGACCGGAACAAGAGGCCGCCGGCGACCTGTGCCGCCAGGGTGATCGCGCAGACCGCCGTCACCACCCAGGTCCGCCGCTCGTTGCGGCGATGGTCGGCGCCCAGAAAGGCCCCGAGGTAGGCCTGGCTGGTCCGATAGACGTCGAGCGTTTCGGGCACGGATGCGGTCTCAGTCAAGGCGGGCCTTCGGGGGACCGGAGGAAAGCATGTTATTCTATAACACTTCCAGTGGGTCAAGGCGCGGTCGCCAGGCGGACGGTTGCCAGCTGGGGGCGCGTCAGCCTTTAGTGGCCGCCTCCTGGAGACGGCCTGTGCAGCGCAAGATCGAACTTATCCTGAACGGCCACGCGGTCAGCGTCGAGGCCGAGGCGACCGACAGTCTGCTCGACGTGCTGCGAGGCCCGCTTGGGGTCAGCGGCGCACGGTTCGGCTGCGGCATGGCCCAGTGCGGCAGCTGCGCGGTGCTGGTGGATGGCGAGGAGAAAGCCGCCTGCGCCATGGAGGTCGGCGCCGTCGCCGGCAAGGCCGTCATGACCTCCGAAGGTCTCGGGACGCCTGAGCGACCTCACCCGCTTCAGGCCGCGTTCCTGGAGCTGCAGGCCGGCCAGTGCGGCTACTGCCTCTCGGGCATCCTGGTGGGCGCCAAGGCGCTGCTGGACCGCAACGCCGATCCCAACCGGGCGGAGATCGCCCAGGCGCTGGACTGGCACCTCTGCCGCTGCGGCGTGCACAACCGCATTCTGGAGGCGGTCGCCCTGGCGGCGCGCCGAATGCGTGAGGGAGCCCCCGCATGATCCCCGCCATGCTCGCCGCCAATCCGCGCCTCGACCGCTGGGTCAGCTTCGAACCCGATGGTCGCGTGCGGATCGCGTTCGGGCGGATGGAATACGGCCAGGGGATCGCCACCGCGCTCGCCCAGATCGCCGCCGACGAGCTGGACGCGCCCTTCGCCAGTCTGCGCGTCGTGCCGGCGGCCACCGGCGACATCCCCGACGAGGGACTGACCGTCGGCTCCATGTCGATCGAGTTTTCCGGTCCGGCCATCCGCGCCGCCTGCGCCGAGGTGCGCGCGCTGTTCACCGCCGCCGCGGCCGGCAGGCTGGGATGCGACGCCGCCGAACTGGATATTCGCGACGGCGCGTTTCTCAAGGGCGGCCAGCCCACTGGCCTGGACTACTGGAGCCTGGCTGGTGAGGTCGACCTCGCCCGGGCGCCCACCGGCGATGCGCCGCTGAAGACCCCGGACCGCCTGCGGGTCGTGGGCCGCAACGAGCCCCGCCTCGACCTGCCCGCCAAGCTGTTCGGCGAGGCCTTCCTGCACGACCTGTCGCTGCCGGGCCTGCGCCACGCCCGCGTCCTGCGCCAGCCTAGCCCGCAGGCGAGGCTGGTGAGCCTGGACGAGGCCGCCGTCCGCCGCGCCGTCGGCGACGTCGACATCCTCATCGACCATGCCTTCGTGGCCCTGATCTGCGCGACCGAGGCCGAGGCCGCGCGCGCCCATGCCGCCGCCGAGAGGGCCGCGCGCTGGGACGGTGTGCGGGACATGGACCCCACGCTCAGCGAGCCCGCCGCGCTCAAGACCCTTCCGTACGAGGACTTCGCCGCCGGCGCGCCATCACCCGGCCCCTCCAACCGCCGGCGGATCACGGCCACCTACACCAAGCCGTTCCTCAGCCACGGCTCGCTCGGCCCCTCGGCCGGGCTGGCCCAATTCCAGGATGGCAAGCTGACCATCTGGACGCACAATCAGGGCGTCTATCCGATGCGAGCGCTGGCGGCGCGGATCACCGGCCTGGAGCCACAGGCCATCGAGGTAATCCACGGCCAGGGGCCGGGCTGCTATGGCCACAACGGCGCCGACGACCCGCCGATCGACGCCGCGCTGATCGCCATCCGACGTCCCGGCGCGCCGATCCGCGTGCAGTGGCGGCGCGAGGACGAGTTTGGTTTTGCCCCTGTCGGCACCGCGATGCTGATGGAGCTCACCGCCGAGCTCGACGCCTCGGACCGGCTGGTGGACTACACCGCCGAGATCTGGAACACCCCGCACACCGGCGCGCGGGGCACGGCGGTGGCCGAGAGCGCGCTGCCCGGCTATGTGACGCCGCCCAAGCCTGCGCAGCGGCTGATGCCCGACGGTTCGCGCTTCTCCGGTGGCCTGCTGAACGCCACGCCTTCTTATGACATCGCGGCGACGCGTACGCTGGAGCACGTGATCGAGACGCCGATCCGCTCGTCCTCGCTGCGCAGCCTGGGCGGAGCGGCCAACACCTTCGCCGCCGAGAGCTTCATCGACGAACTCGCCGAAGCCGTGGGGCAGGACCCGCTGGCCTATCGCCTGGCCATGCTCAGCGACCCACGCGGTCGCGCCGTGCTGACCAGGCTGGCGGCGATGTGCGGCTGGGCTGATCGCGGAGCGGCGGCGACCGGCCGCGGCCTGGGCCTGGCCTATGACCGCCACCGGGGTCGCGGCGCCATCGTGGCCTGCGCCGCGCAGGTCGAGGTCGATACCGAGGTCCGGCTCAAGCGCCTCTGGTGCGCCTGCGACGGCGGGCTGATCATCAACCCGGACGGGGCGAAAAACCAGCTCGAGGGCGGCATGATCATGGCCGCCAGCTGGACGCTGAAGGAGCAGGTGAAGCTGGGCGGGGCCGGGGTCGCCTCGGTGACCTGGGACGACTATCCGATCCTGCGCTTCAGCGAGATCCCGCCGGTGGAGATCGAACTGCTCAACACCCGCGACACCCGTGCGCTTGGCCTGGGCGAGGTCAGCCAGGGCCCGGTGATGGCCGCCATCGGCAACGCCGTCGCCCACGCGCTCGGCGCGCGCATCCGCGACCTGCCAATGACGCGGGAGAAGATCGTCCAGGCCCTGCTGACGGGCTGACCCCCGGGCCGGGCGGGCGATTTAGCGGCCGTGGAAATCCGCCGGGCGCTTTTCCAGGAACGAGGTCATGCCTTCGCGGAAGTCCTGAGTGCGGACCAGCTGGAGGAACTGCAGATAGACGTGGTGGACGTGGTCGTTGAACGTCTCCTCCAGGCCCATGCGCATCAGCCGCTTGGCCGACTGCACGGCCAGCGGTGCATTGCCGGCGATCTCCGCGGCGACGGCGCGGGCGCGGGTCAGCACGTCGGCGTCGGCGACCACCTCGTTGGCCAGGCCCCGCGCCAAGCTCTCGGCGGCCGACAGCGTGCGGCCGGTGAAGATCAGCTCGGCGGCCTTCGACCAGCCCACCAGCCGGGGCAGCAGCCAGGTCCCGCCGCTTTCCGGCACCACGCCGCGCCGGACGAAGGCCGCGGCCAGTTTGGAGCTCTCGCCCATGATGCGGATGTCGCAGCCCAGCGCGGTGTCCAGGCCATAGCCGGCGGCGGCGCCGTTCAGCGCGCAGATCGTCGGCTTGTCCATGCCAAAGAGGATCGTCGGCGGCGTGTTGCGCAGGTCGAGGTTTACCGACACCGCCTGGGCCTGGCGGTCCGACCCGATGCCGGAACCTTGCGTCGCGTCCACCAGGTCGAGACCGACGCAGAAGTAGCGGCCCGCCCCGGTCAGGATTACCACCCGGACCTTGCTGTCGGCGTTGGCCTTTAGCAGATAGTCGCTGAGGCTGGCCAGCATCGGCCCGGAGATCGCGTTCATCCGTTCCGGCCGGTTCAGCGTGATCGTGGCGACCCCGTCGGCCGCCTCGTAGAGCACTTCCGCCGTCTGATCCGCCACCGGCCTGGCCAGGGTCTCGCTCATCTCGCCCATCCTTGTTTCAGAGTTTCGTCCGTCAGCCCGAAGCGCTCCAGGTCGCGGCTCAGGTCTTCGGACCCATATTGTAGGGTCCGCCCTTTTCCAGCGCCTTGCGATAAGCCGGGCGGTTCTGGAAGCGGTCCACCCAGGCCTTGATGTTGGGATAGCGGTCGGCCTGGCCGAAGGCGTTGCAGACCTCGCCGACGAAGCTCATCTGGACATCCGCGCCGGTGAGGTCCGTGCCCATCAGCCAGTCGCGGCCTTCCAGCGCCGCGTTCACATAGCCCAGATGGTTGGCCATCTCGTCGGCGATCCGCGGATGCAGCGGCGCGCCGGCCTCGCCCAGGCGCATGACGTACATGTTGAGCATCAGCGGCAGCATGGCCGAGCCCTCGGCGTAGTGCAGCCACTCGTTATATTTCTCGAAGTCCGCCGCGCCGGGCATCCGCGCCAGCCGGCCGGCGCCATATTTGCGGACGATGTAGTCGACGATGGCCCCGGACTCGGCGATCGTCTCCGCGCCGTCGGTGATCACCGGCGACTTGCCCAGCGGATGCACAGCCTTCAGGTCCGGGGGCGCCAGCCGGGTTGTTGCGTCGCGCTTGTAGAACTTGATCTCATAGGGCGCGCCAAGTTCCTCAAGCAACCACAGGATGCGCTGTGAGCGGGAATCGTTGAGGTGGTGGACGACGAGCATGGGAGGCGTCTCTCTATTTCAAGTCCGTGCGGCAGCAGAACCGCCTGACGCTACGCAAAGCAAGCTTCCCCTATAGTGCGCATGATGAGCCTGATCCTTCCGGACCTCCTCGAACTCCTGGATCTCGCGGCCAGCCGCGCCCAGGCGCTGGTCACCGAACTCCAGGCGGCGGTGGCCCGTCGCGTGACGCGCGAGGGGCGGACCGACCGTGCGCTGCTGGACGCCGAACAGCATGGCGCCCATGGCCTGGCGTGGATGGCCGCCTACGCCGAGACCCTTCGCCAGACCGCGCTCTGGGCTCGGGCGCTGATGGCGCAGGGGCGGTTCGGCGAGGCCGACGCCCTGCCGGCTCAGCTCCTGGCCTACGAATACACCAGCCAGCTCCTGGGCGGCGTGCCGATGAACCAGGGTGAAACTTTCCGGACCTGGGACCTGGGCGTGCCGTCGCTGCCGATGGGCCCCGTCGTCGGTCGCCTGGCGGCCGGCGCGACCCAGGCGGTGAAGTCCCGGATCGTCGAGCTGCTCGACCTCGCGCGGGGCCATGCTTCGTTGGAAGCCAGCGGTCTCGACGAGACCCTCGAGGCGATCAGCGACCAGTTTCAGGCCTTCGCCGCCGAAAGGATCACGCCCTTCGCCCACGGCTGGCATCTGAAGGACGAGCTGATCCCGCTCAGCCTGCTCGAGGAGATGGGCGCGCTGGGGGTTTTCGGCCTGACCGCGCCGGAACGGTGGGGGGGTGCGGGCCTGGGCAAGGTGGCCATGTGCGTGGTTACCGAGGCCCTGTCTCGGGGCTATATCGGGACCGGCTCGCTGGGCACCCGCTCGGAGATCGCCGCCGAGCTGCTGCTGGCGCACGGGACGCCCGATCAGCAGGCCCGCCTGCTTGCGGGCGTGACCTCGGGCGCGATCATCCCCACGGCGGTCTTCACCGAGCCGCAGGCCGGGTCGGATCTGGGCTCCCTGACCACGCGTGCGGTGCGCGACGGCGATGTCTGGCGGATCACCGGCGCCAAGACCTGGATCACCCATGCCGCCCGCGCCGACCTGATGACGCTGCTGGTGCGCACCGACCCTGGCTCCAAGGATCACCGGGGCCTGTCGATGTTCCTGGCGGAAAAGCCGCGCGGGGTCCCCGGCGATCCCTTCCCCGCGCCCGGCATGAGCGGCGGCGAAATCGGCGTGATCGGCTATCGCGGGATGAAGGAATACGAGATCGCCTTCGACGGGTTCGAGGTCGCCCATGTTAATCTGCTCGGCGGACAGGCGGGCCAGGGCTTTGCCCAGCTGATGGCGACCTTCGAGAGCGCCCGCATCCAGACCGCCGCCCGGGCCATTGGCGTCGGCCAGAACGCACTCGACCTGGCGCTCGCCTACGCGCTGGCCCGCCGCCAGTTCGGTGAACCGCTGGCCGCCTTCCCGCGGGTGGCCAACAAGCTGGCGATGATGGCCGCGGAGCTGCTCGGCGCGCGCCGCCTGGCCTGGTTCGCCGCCACCGCCAAGGATCAGGGCCGCCGCTGCGACCTGGAGGCGGGTATGGCCAAGCTGGTGGCCGCGCGCATGGCCTGGGCTTGCGCCGACAATGCGGTGCAGATCCACGGCGGCGCGGGCTTCGCGGTCGAGCAGCCGATCAGCCGCCTGCTGGCCGACGCCCGCATCCTCAATATCTTCGAAGGCTCAGGCGAGATCCAGGCTCAGGTCATTGCCCGGCGCCTGCTGGAGGGGGCGAACTGAGCGGCGCTCCGCCGCTGGCGCTTCAGCCGAACTCGACGACCAGGCGCTCTGCGAAGACGCCGTTCTTGCTCAACCGCCCGGCGGCGCCGGGCGCGCGACGCAGGTCGGGGCGCCGCAGCAGCGGCTTCAGCATCAGGTGCAGGGTGGCGCGGTTGATGTGCCGGCCGAAGCATTCGTGCAGGCCGTGGCCGAAGTGGACATATTCATAGGCCAGCCGTTGCGGATTAAAGACTTTAGGATCGGGCAGGCGGCGGTCATCCATCATCGCCGAGGCGAAGGCCACCAGCACCGTGGCGCCGGCCGGCACGGTGCGCGCCCGGGGGGTTCCAGCGGCGATCATGGCGTCGGCCGTCACATGCCGGGGCAGGCCCGGCGCCAGCGGATCAAAGCGCATGGCCTCCAGCACATAGCCGGCCAGCAGGTCGTCGTCGTCGTCGCGGGCTGCCTGTTGGGCGCCGGCCAGCGCCCGCGGCCGGCGCAACAGCTGCTCCAGGGCCTGGGGCACGACCATCGGCGGCTGCGGCGGGCCGCCGACCATCAGGCAGGTGACGGCGGTGCGGATCGCCGCGTCAGTATACCAGCCCTCGCCGGCCGCTTGCAGGGCCAGGCAGCGGCCAAGCACATCGTCGGGCTGGACCGCAAGTCCGGCCGCGCGGCGTCGATCCATTTCGCCCTGAATGTGCGCGCGCATCGCCGGCGCGATGGCCTCGACCTGGACCCGTAGCGCCGGGTCGCCGCCCGGGTCGGCGAACTGGAACTCAAACAGCCGCGTCGCCCAGACCCGCAGGTCCCCCTCCGCCGGCGGCGGCACGCCCAGATAGTCGCCAAGCAGCTTGAAGGTGACCTCGCGGACCAGAGCGTCGACCACCTCGATCCGGCCCCCAGCCCCGGCGACGGCGGCTTCGGCAAGGGCTTCTGCCTCGTGCGCCAGGCGGGGCAGATCCTCGGGCCGGACCACGCGGCGCATGGCCGCGACGGCGGCGCGATAGTCCGGGCCGTCGCCAAGGCCCAGGAAGAACGGCTCGCCGCCGGTGATCACGTCGAGCTTGTCGCGGTAGGGGGCGGCGAAGGCGGCATCAGTGGCGAACACCTCGCTGACGTCGTCGTGCAGGGTGGCGATGACCAGCTTGCCGAACCTGGGCAGTGGCGCGAACCTGCGCAGCAGGCCAAGGCCCAGCGGGGCCGCGGCCATGACCTGACCCATCAACCACCCCTTCAGTCCCGCGGCCCGGGGTCGCAGCACGTCGCGCGACAGCAGCGGGTCCGTGGACCTCGCCACGCTCACAGGGTTTCCAGATAGGCCAGGGCCGGCAGGCTCGGCAGGAAAAAATAGTCGCCCCCCACCAGCTGGACGAAGGTCTCGACGTCCACCCTGCGACGCAGCGCCGTGTCGCGAATGGTCATGGCGCCGGCCGGGCCGACCAGGGGGTCGGTCTCATCGAACAAGGTGGCGAAGTTCTCGTTCAACAGCCAGGTCTGCTGCACAAACTCGAACTGCCGGGCGATGTCGGTGTTCAGGCACATGAACAAGAGGCCGCGGTCCTGGCCATCGTCGGTCGAAGGGTCGGCCAGCTTGGGACCATACTTGCGCCCGCGCCGCAGGATGCGGTGGTTGTTAGCCGCGTCCAGCAGGGTCTGGGCCATGGCCGCGCTGGGCGCCAGGCTGTCGCGGGGGTTGGCGCGACGGACGTGGGCGCCGACGGGGCAGCCCACGCCTTGCGGATCGAGATCGAGGAACAGGAAGTCGTTGTCCGGCAGGCCATAGCGGTCGGCCGGCTGATAGCCGGCGGGACACAGCAGGTGGCCCTCGACGCTGCGGCCGACCACCCGCTCGGCGATCCAGCCGGCGTCGATATGGGCGCTGTGTTCGGGGTCGCGCGCGCGGATCGCCTCGGCGCCCTTCTGCATGGAGCGCCAGAAGGCCGCCACGTCCTGGCGCAGTTCACGGATCACCACATAGCTGCCGTTCAGGCCAAGGTCGCGAAAGCCTTCGGCCAGCTCGTGCGGCGCCAGGCCGGCCGCCGCCGATGCCGGGGTATCGGGGACGATGGGGCCGGGCGCCTTTTCGTGGTGGCCGTTCAGGTGGCCGATCAGGAATTCCCCCAGCGGCACGCTGTTGCGGCCGTCGGCCGGGGCCGGAACCCCGGCCAGGGTGACCGCCTGGGCGTCAAAGGGCGCGGGCTGCGAAAGGCCGTCGGCAAAACCGAAATGCTCGCGGCTGACGCCCATGTTGTCGGGGTCGAGCACCAGCGGCAGGCGGTGAACAACGCGCACGTCGTGCAAAGCGAGCGCGGCCTCGACCGCAGCGGACCAGGTCTCGGCCGCCGCCTCATCGGTGTCATAGAGCAGCACCACGGCGTGGACGGTGGTCGGCGTGGTGATTTGCGCCTGCGTCGGCGCGCCGTCTGGCGGCGTCGGCTGGTGGGTATTGGCGCTCCATTGCGGACCGCCCGCAATCACCGTGCCCTGCCAGGTCTCGCCGCGCCGGTCGCCGAGCCGGCGCGGCGATCCTCCTGGAACATGCCTTCGCGGAAGGGCCGCGAGAAGGAATTCAGCGCCTGGTCGTCCAGGCCCATGCGGGCCAGACCCGTGCCGGTGAGGGCCAGCGCCGTGGCGCGCGCCTCGCGGCCATCGGCGTTGGTGACCGGCGCCAGGGCCTGCAACGCGGCGATCCAGCTGCCCGGATGGGCCGTACCGGGCGGCCAGCCGAATTCGACGAACAGGGCGCGACCGGTGCCCAGACCGCCGAACCCGCCGACCACCAGACCCTGGGCGGCGGCGTCGTGCGGCGCCGTCAGCTTCCAGCTGGGCGGGCCGGCGGCCGCGGCTTTCGCTACAGGTCCTGCAACCACGCCTGCGCCTCCTTGGGATTGAGTCGGGCCTTGCGCAGGCCCTCGGCGATGCGCGCCTGGCGCTCGATCTGATCGACGGTGAATTCGCGATAGGCGCTGTACCAGAAGCGGCTGACCGCGCGCGACGCCAGCGCCCAGGTCTTGAACTGCCGCCCGTGGCTGGCCCCGTCGAACAGCAAGAAGCGGGTGGCGGGAAAGCCAACGCCCGTGCCCCAAGCCAAGGTCAGACCAACGTGAGCTTTTTCGATGAAATCATCCAGATACGCGCCCCAGCTTTGGTCAAAGTTGCTGAAGAACAGCAGTCGGCTGCCGTTGTTCAGAAACGCCCAATGCGCGAAATGCACGGTGCGCATGCTGCCGAGATACCCATTGGTCGCGGTCAAC
>JANXXA010000007.1 GCA_025350885.1 Phenylobacterium sp. | reverse complement strand
GTCACCACCCAGTCGGCGCGGGCCGGCATCTCGGCCAGGATCCAGCGGGTCAGGCGCTCGTAGTGGGCGACGAAGCGGGGGATGTCGGCCGCCGCCATGCCGCCGGCGCCTGCGCCGCGCGCCTTGGCCTCCTGCTCGGCGCGCCAGCCGGCCACCACCTCGAAGCCGGGGGCCTCCAGCAGGACCAGATCCTGCAGCCGGGCGAACAGGAACTGGTAGGGGCCGTTCAGCTGATTGTTGACGTAGGTGCGCCAGACGCGGTCGGGGTCTGCCTCGCGTTCCAGCGCATTGACCGGCTCGACCAGGGCCTGCTGCCCTTGCGCCACGGCGCCGACGCACCAGCCCTCCAGCAGGATCACATCGACGGGGGAGGCCACCGTATCCCAGGTTCCGCGCGGCCTGCGGGTGTCGGCGGCCTTGTCGAAGCGGGGCAGGGCGACCTTGCCCTTGGCCCGCAGCTGATCGATCACCGCGCCGGCCAGCGCCACGTCATGGGTGCCCGGCGGCCCGCGGACGGCCAGCAGCGGGTGGACCTCGTGCGCCAGCCGCTGGCGGGCGTCACGGGTCAGATAGAAGTCGTCCAGCGATAGGGCCACGGTGCGCATGCCCCGGTCCCGCAACAGCCGGGCGGCGTAGCGGGCGATGGTGGTCTTGCCCGACCCTTGCGCACCGCAGAGCCCCAGGATCGCCGGGCGCTTGCGGTCGATGCGGCGGCGATGGGCGCGGGCGGCCAGCGGTTCGCAGACCAGCTCCGCCGTCCGGCGAAAGCTCTGCGGCAGCCCCTCCTCGGCGATGAAGGCGTTCAGGCCGTGGTCGCTCACGCGCCTGCCCCGCCGCAGCGCGCGGCATAGACACCCAGCGCCTGGCGCAAGTCGGCGATCAGGTCGGCGGGGGTTTCCAGGCCGATATGCAGGCGGATCATCGGACCGCCGTAGTCGCGCTTGAATTTTCGCGTCGCGAACTGCGGGTCGCAGGCGATCGCCAGGCTTTCGAAGCCGCCCCAGGAAAAGCCCAGGCCGAACAGCTTCAGGGCGTCGAGGAAGGCGTTCACCGCACGTTGCGGACCCGGCGTCAGGGTGAAGGAAAACAGCCCGCAGGCGCCGGAATAGTCGCGCGCCCAGAGGTCGTGGTCGGGGCAGCCGGGCAGGGCGGGATGCAGCACCTGGCCCACCCCCGGCTGCTCGCGCAGCCAGGCCGCGACCGCCAGACCGCTTTCCCCCTGGCGGGTCAGGCGGGTGGGCAGGGTGCGCAGGCCCCGCAGCACCTGATAGGCATCCTCGCCGGTCACTGCCCAGCCCAGATGCGTAACCCCGTCCTCCAGCGCCCGGACCAGCTTGGGATCATTGGCCGCCGCCGAGCCCATGAACACGTCCGAATGGCCGCCGACATATTTGGTCAGGGCCTGGATCGAGAGATCGATGCCGTGGTCGAGCGGTCGGTAGAGATAGCCCGCCCCCCAGGTGTTGTCGGCCAGCGTCAGGATCTGGCGTGCGCGCGCCAGTTGCGCCACGCGGGCCATGTCCTGCATTTCAAAGCTCAGCGAACCGGGCGATTCCATCACGATCAGCCGCGTGGCGGCGCTGGCCGAGGCGATCAGGTCTTGCGGCGACTGGCGGGGGTCGAAATAGCGTACCGCCACGCCGAACCGCTTCAGCATATGGTCGCAGAACCGGCGGCTGGGCTTGTAGACCGCATCGGTGACCAGCACCTCGTCGCCCGCCTGCAGCACCGCCAGCACGGCCCCGGACAGCGCCGCGAGGCCCGAGGGGTAGAGCGTCACGCCCCTGGCGTGCTCCAGCTCGGCCAGCGCGGCCTGCAGAGCGAACTGCGCCGCCAGACCCTGGCGGCCATAGGTCAGGTGGTTTTCGTCGTCATAGAGGCTGGCCGCGTCCGGCAACAGCACCGTCGAGCCCTTCTGGATCGGCGGCCCGACGGTCCTGACCAGCGGCTTCGAGGCAGTCCCGGCGCGGATCAGGCGGGTTTCGTCGTTCCAGTCCGGTGGCACGGGTTGCGGAGCCCTAGGTCAACGGGCGAGAGTGCCCGGCGCACTTAGAGCCCCAGCGTTCGGCTGTTTCAAGTTCGCGTCGAAGAAGGAGCCCGCATGAGCCGGCGTCTGGCCGTGGCCGCGATCCTGGCGTTGAGCGTCGGCCTGAGCCTGGGCGGCTGCGAGGGCGGTTCGCGCCCGTCGCCGTCGCCGGCGACCCCCGGCAAGATCGCGATCAAGGTAGGAGCCCACTTCAAGGCGACGCCGAGCAAGGTTCTGGCCGCCGTCCGCAAGCGCGGGGTCCTGATCTGTGGCGTCAACCCCGGCCTGCCGGGCTTTGCCTATCCCGACGTTCGCGGCGTCTGGCGCGGGTTCGATGTCGATGTCTGCCGGGCCGTGGCGGCCGCGGTGTTCGGCGACGCCAGCAAGGTGCGCTTTGTGCCAATCGGCGGCCCGGACCGGTTCGGCGCGCTGCAGCGGGGCGAGATCGATATCCTCTCGCGCAACACCTCCTGGTCGTTTTCGCGGGACGCCGGCCTGGGGCTGGATTTCGCCGCCACCACATATTTCGACGGCCAGGGGTTTCTGGCGCCCAAGGCGCTGGGGCTGTCCAGCGCCGAGGAACTGTCGGGCGCGCGGATCTGCGTCCAAGCGGGGTCGGCCAGCCAGGACAACCTGGCCGATTTCTTCCGGGCCCGCGGCCTGACCTATAAACCCGTGGTGGTGGCCACGGAGGCCGAGGCGCGCAGGCTCTACGAGAACGACGGCTGCGACGTGTTCACCGCCGATATTTCCGCCCTGGCCGGCTCCCGCTCGGTGCTGAACAACCCCGGCGCCCATGTGATCCTGCCCGACGTGATCTCCAAGGAGCCGCTGGGACCGGTGGTGCGCCAGAACGACGGCGCCTGGGCCGATATCGTCCGCTGGACGGTCTACGCCATGATCCTGGGCGAGGAACTGGGCCTGACCTCCAAGACCGTCGTGCAGGCCCGCGAGACGGCGTCCGACCCGCAGACGCGGCGTTTGCTGGGGGTCGACGGTGACTATGGCGCGATGCTCGGGCTTTCTCGGGACTGGGCGTTCCAGGTGATCCGCCAGGT
>JANXXA010000004.1 GCA_025350885.1 Phenylobacterium sp. | reverse complement strand
GCGCACCGCTACGACTTCGACGAACAGGCCAGCACCGACACCGAGGAGGGCCGTCGCCGGCCCGATGTCACCGTGCGGCTGCCGGGCGGCGGGGTCTTCGTCATCGATGCCAAATGCTCGCTGAACGCCTTCCTGGAGCTGCAGGACGCGGCCGACGACGCCGCCCGCGAGGCCTGCGGCCTGCGCCATGTGCAGAGCGTGCGCGGCCACGTCCAGGGGCTTTCCGCCAAGGCCTACTGGGACCAGTTCGACGCCTCGCCGGACTTCGTGGCGATGTTCGTGCCGCTGGACTCCGCCCTGGCCGCGGCCCTGGAACGCGCGCCCGACCTGATGACCGAGGCCATGGACAAGCGCGTGGTGATCGTCACGCCCACCACGCTGTTCGCGCTCTGCAAGGCGGTGGTCTACGGCTGGCGGGTCGAGGAGCAGGCGGCCAACGCCCAGAAGATCGCCGAGCTGGGCCGCGAGCTCTACAAGCGCATCGCGGTGATGGGCGGCCACGCGGGCGGGCTCGGCAAGGCGCTGGAGGCGGCGGTCTCGCGCTACAACCAGTTCGTCGGCTCGCTGGAGACCCAGGTGCTGACCCAGGCGCGGCGCTTCGAGGACCTGAAGGTCGATCACGAGGGCCGCAAGGTCGAGGCGCTGGAGCCGCTGGATACGGCGGTCCGCCCGCTTACCAAGCTGGCCCCCGAGACGCCGCCGCAGGTGCGGCTGGTGAAGGGCGACGAGGCCTGAGGCTGACGTCTCGCGGCTTGACGCCCGGGGTCCGGCCCCCTACCTCGCGCCCATGGCGCTTAGAGACATCCTCGTCGTTCCCGATCCGACCCTGAAGAAGGTGTCGGCGCGCGTCGATGCGGTCGATGACGACCTGCGCGCCCTGATGGACGACATGCTGGAGACCATGTACGCCGCGCCCGGCATCGGCCTGGCCGCCGTGCAGGTCGGCGTACCCAAGCGGGTGATCGTCATGGATATCTCCGGTCCTGAGGAGGAAAACGCCCCGCGCTTCTTCGTCAATCCGGAGATCCTTTGGGCCTCGGACGAGACCGCGCCCTATGAGGAGGGCTGCCTGTCGGTGCCGGACATCTATGACGAGGTCGAACGGCCCGCGCGGGTGAAGCTGCGCTATCTCAACTATCGCGGCGAGACCATCGAAGAGGACGCCGAGGGGCTCTATGCCGTCTGCATCCAGCACGAGATGGACCACCTGGAAGGCGTGCTGTTCATCGACCATCTGTCGCGGCTGAAGCGCGAGCAGGCGGTGAAGAAGGTCCGTAAGCAGGCCAAGGCGGCTTAAGCGCGGCCTTTGCGCGCCGGCTTTGGCGCGGCTACACGGTCCCGATGAGACTGGCCTTCCTGGGAACCCCCGACTTCGCGCTGACCACCCTGCGCCGGCTGGTGGCGGCCGGCCATGAGATCGCTTGCGTCTATTCGCAGCCGCCGGCGCCGCGCGGGCGGGGCCAGACGCTGAAGGCCTCGCCGGTCCACGCCTATGCCCTTGACCAAGGTCTGATCGTCCGCACGCCGGCCTCGATGCGCGACCCGGGCGAGGTGTTCGCCTTCGAGGCGCTGGAGCTCGACGCCGCGGTGGTGGTGGCCTTCGGCCAGATCCTGCCGGGAGAGGTGCTGGACGCCCCGGTGTTCGGCGCGTTCAACCTGCACGGCTCGCTGCTGCCGCGCTGGCGGGGCGCGGCGCCGATCCAGCGGGCGATCATGGCCGGCGACGCGGTGACCGGCGTCGAGGTCATGCGGATGACGCAGGGGCTGGACGAGGGGCCGATCCTGGCCTCGGAAACCCTGCGGATCGGTCCGCTGGACACCGCCGGCGCGATCTTCGAGCGGATGGCTGATATCGGCGCCGAGCTGATGGCGCGGACGCTGGCGGCCGTCGAGCGCGGCGAGGCTGTCGAGACGCCGCAGTCCGAAGACGGCGTCACCTACGCCAAAAAGATCCGGCCGAAGGAGGCGCGGATCGACTGGACCCGGCCGGGGATCGAGGTCGATGGCAAGATCCGGGGGCTCTCGCCGTTCCCGGGGGCCTGGTTCCAGCTGCCCACCGACAAGGGGCCGGTGCGGGTCAAGGCCCAGCTCTCGGCCTTCGAGGACGTGGCCATCGAAGACCGGGCCGGCACACCCGGCCAGGTGCTGGACGACCGGCTGCTGGTGGCGACGGGGCAGGGCGCGGTGCGGCTCCTGCGCGTGCAGCGCGAGGGGCGTGGGCCGCAGGACGCCGAGGTCTTTTTGCGCGGCTCGGCCGTGGCCGCTGGCGTGACGCTCGGCTGATGCCCCGCTATCGGCTCACCCTGGAATATGA
>JANXXA010000583.1 GCA_025350885.1 Phenylobacterium sp. | reverse complement strand
CATGGTTCACACCTGCGCGCTGCGGCGAGGCGGATCGGTCTGGTGCTGGGGCGACAACCACCTCGGCACGGTGGGCAACGGCAGGCAGACGTCGCGCGAGTCGCCCGCCGAGGTGCCGGGCCTCCGTGACATCGTCGAGATCGCCGCCGGAACCTACTACTCGTGCGCCCGCGCTCGCGACGGCGCGGTCTGGTGCTGGGGCAGCCTCGGTGGCCGAGCTCCGACGACGCGTCCGGTTCGGGTGCCGGCCTGGACCGGCGCCGTCCAGCTATCGCTCAACGCCGGCTGCAACGCCGGCAGGCTCCTGTGCGCCCGCGCCGCCGACGGGACCGTCCGCTGCCACGGCGACAACGAGTCCGGCGCCGTCGGCGACGGCACCCGGAGCACGCGCACCCAGCCGGTCCATCCTTCCAGGCGCGGGACGGGTCCTTCGACGAAGCCGTAGACGCCGGCGTCGGCGCGAGAGCCTGTACCATCAAGTCGAGGAACGCCGCGGTTGTAACCCCAGGTCCCGACCGAGACCTGTGCATCTTTCGACAGCTTCCGGTCGATCTGGAGCACCGAGAGCACCCCGTCATCAGCGCTCAAACGCAGCGCGGCGAAGGCTTTCGGATGTTCAGGATCGCCGGGGACGCCGTCGAACACACCTCCACGTACGGTCCAGTCTTCGGTCGGTGTCCAGGTGATGCGCACGGCGGCCGCGCTGACCGGAAAGATCGACGGGCCATTGCGGCCGCTCTTGGAGATGTCGGGTCCGATGCCGTGCGAGGAGTCGATGAACAGCGAAGCCGGGTCGATGGAGTCGAAATCGCTGTTGAAGTCGATCAGACCCGCGCGCACCGCCCAGCCGCCGGCTCCGTCCTTGCCGAAGGTCTGTTCGGCCCAGGCTTCGAACAGCCGATCCGTGCTCACGGCCTCGATGTTGCTCACGGTCTGCAAGTCGCCCGTATGGGACGTCAGGCGCTCGCCGTTGGTGCGAAACACCTGGGCATGGATGCGGAAGCCCGGATCATCGAGGGCGTTGGCGGTCCAGGTCGCGGAGACTTGCAGCTTGTTCAGCGTGGTCCAACCGACCGCAACCCCGCCTGACAGATTGCGCCACGTATCCGCTGTCTCGCGGGCGGACAGCGTGATGTCGGGGTCGTGGGATCGGGCAGGTGCTGCTGAGCAAGGCCCGCACATCAGCACGGTTGTCAGCGCCGTCGTGGCGATCCAGAGGTTGCATCGGTTCATTGACGGCGCCGAAATGAACAGTCGAGATTCGTGATCGGGAGCGCAGCCCCCAACGTGCCGCTCAGCGTTCGGGTTGCTAGCTGGGATTTGGGCGCGAAAGACACGCAGACCCTTCTTGTGGGGGAGGCGCGGTCCTGTCTAGGCATGATGCGCGAAGCGATCGAAAATGGGCCCGCGGCCGGCCGCGTCACTGGCGCGTCCCGTGCTCTTCGCGTGGCTGACCCTCTACCGCCAGTAGCGGTAGCGCCACCCCTGGGTGAGCCCTGCGGCGCGATAGAGGCGGCGGGCGGGATTGGCTTCCTCGACCTGCAGGAAGACGCGGGTCACGCCGCGAGCCTGGGCTTCGCGGCCAAGCGCGGCCAGGATGGCGCTGGCCAAGCCCTTGCCGCGATGCGCCGGCGTGGTGCGCATGCCGTGGATGCCGGCCCAGCCGTGGCCGAAGGTCATGACGCCGACCGCCTGGGTCTCGTCGCCCCCGCCGGCGGCGGCGTAGATGGCGTCGGGCGAGCGGGTGAGCGACGCGATCCGAAGGGCGCCTTCGGTCGAATCGAAACCCTCGCCCAGGAAGACCGCGGCCCAGGGGTCGTCCGGCGTGTCGAGAATATGCGCCGAAGCCTTTGAAAACGCGGCGAGCCGGTCGGTCGACCCAGTCTTGAAGATGGTCGGCTGTTCGGCGGTGAATCCTCTGCGGGTGAGTTCCGCGCAGACCGGCGCCAGCGAAACGACGTCGGCGATCCGGAAGCGAGGCGGCAGGTCATGGTCGCGGTAGGCCGCCTCGATCTCGCCGATAGCCTCAGGGCCGAGGTCGTGGCGCAGCGGCGCGGCGCTCCTGGCTCGGCCGATAGCGCCGCTGTCGAGCGGGACCAGCCAGCCGCCGATCTCCAGGATTTGCGGCGGGGCGACGGCCTCGACGGTGGCGCGCTCCAGGGACTCCAGGTCCGTGGGGTTCACTTCAGCTCCGATCGCCCTTCATCAGCCGGGCCTTGTCGCGTTGCCAGTCGCGGGCGGCTGTGGTCTCGCGCTTGTCGTGCTCCTTCTTGCCCTTGGCCAGCGAGATCTCCAGCTTGGCCAGGCCCCGGTCGTTCCAGAACAGCCTGATCGGGATGATCGTGCGGCCGTCGCGCTGGACGGCGCCGATCAGCTTGTCGATCTCCTTGCGCTTGAGCAGGAGCTTCCGATGGCGGCGAGGCTCATGGTTGAAATGCGGGCCGGACTGCGCGTAGGGCGGGATGTCGGCGTTGACGAGCATGATCTCATCGCCCTGCACGGCGGCATAACTCTCGGCGATGTTGGCGCGGCCGTTGCGCAGGGACTTCACCTCGGACCCAGTGAGCGCCAGTCCCGCCTCGAAGGTCTGTTCGAGGAAATAGTCGAACCGCGCGCGGCGGTTTTCGGCGATCAGCTTGCGGGGCTGTTCGGGGGCCGCCATCAGAGCACGCCCGCGTCGCGCATTGCCGCCAGCACCTCGACCCTGGCGGCCTGCGAACAGGCGACGATCGGCAGGCGGGCGTCTTCTGCGCAGAGCCCCAGATGGGCCAGGGCGAATTTCGTCGGCGACGGCGAGGCGTCGGAGAACAGCGCCTTGTGCAGGCGCACCAGCCCATCCTGGCCGTAGAGGGCGTCCGCCCAGCGGCCGGCCAGGACGTTGTCGTAGAAGGCCGCGCATTGCTCGGGGGCGACGTTGGCGGTGACCGAAATGCAGCCGTGGCCGCCATGGGCCATGTAGCCCAGCGCCGTCGGATCGTCGCCCGATAGCATCACCCAGTCGTCGCCGCAGGTCAGACGCTGGAAGCTGGCGCGGGTCAGGTCGCCGGTGGCGTCCTTGATGCCGACGATATTCGGCAGCTTGGCCAGCCGGACCAGGGTCTCGTTGGCGATGTCGACGCTGGTGCGCCCGGGCACATTGTAGACCAGCACCGGCAACTGCACCGCCGCGTTGATCGCCGCATAGTGGGCGTAGAGCCCCTCCTGGCTCGGGCGATTGTAGTAAGGGGTGACCACCAGGGCCGCGTCGGCGCCGACCGTCTTGGCGTGGCGGACCAGCTCGACGGCCTCGGCGGTGGCGTTGGAGCCGCAGCCGGCGATCACGGGAACGCGGCCGGCCGCCGTGGCGACGCACAGCTCCACCACCCGCCGGTGCTCGTCGTGGCTGAGGGTGGCGCTTTCGCCGGTGGTGCCGACCGGGACCAGGCCGTGCACGCCACCGGCGATCTGGCGCTCGACCAGGCGCACGAAGGCCTCCTCGTCCACGACTCCGTCGCGGAAGGGCGTGACCAGGGCTGGAAGGACGCCCTTGAACAGGATTTCTGACATGTTTCGCGCAAATTGCCGTGAACAAACGCCTTGTTGAATCGGCGTTCAGGATTGCCGGGACAATATGGCGGGCTGGCCGTGGCCCGCAATGTCCGTATTGATTCCCGTGAGGTCCCTTGGGACGCCCTTTGCACTCCATCGCGCGTAAAACCCTGCTGATCGTCGGCGTCGTCATGATGGCGAGCGTGGCCGCGCGCGCCCAGCCCTCCGACCCGCAAGGTGGCGACCCGCTGGGCGAC
>JANXXA010000574.1 GCA_025350885.1 Phenylobacterium sp. | reverse complement strand
GGTCGGCCTTCAGCCGCTCGCCCGCCACCTCGACGCGGCTGTGCACCACCTGGGCGGCGTAGGCTTCGCGGTCCAGGGCCACGGCCAGATAGCCGCTGACGATCTCCACCAGCCGCTCGGGGTCGGCCGGGCGGCCGGTTTCGTCCTGCGAGATGCACACGCCGATCACCGCCTGCTGGCGTTGCGAGGTGACCACCGGCCAGAAGTCGAAGGTGGCCGCCTCTACCGGATAGGCGCCGCCCCGGGTCGGCAGGCGCGAGGCCAGCGCCCAGCGGGCGGCTTCCTCGTCGCCCACGGCAAAGGGTCCGCCGCCGGCCAGCGCCGCCAGCGTCAGGGCCTCTCCATCGTGCAGCAGCACCGCCGCCGAGGTCTTGAACAGCCGCGCCAGCGCCGCCGCGCTCGCCGTCGCGGCGGCGGGACGGTCCGCGGCCGCCACCAGCGCCCGGGCCAGGGTCTGCAGCGCGCCGGCCTGGTCGGCCGCCTGCCAGGCCGCCAGGGCGCGGCGCCGGGACTGGGCGGCGACGGCGCTGACGATCCCCGCGGTGATCAAGAGCAGGGCCAGCGCCCACAGATTGTCAGGGTCCTCGACGTGAAAGCTGTAGCGGGGCGCGATCAGGAAGAAGTTGAACGCCGCCACCCCCGCCACCGCGGCGCCCAGCGACGGCCCCCAGCCGAAGCTCACGGCGGCGATCACCACCGGCAGCACGAAGACCAGCGACAGGTTGGGGATCGCCTGCACATGGTCGACCAGCACCGCGGCCACCGTCGCCGCCGCCACCAGCAGCAGCGACAGGCCATAGGCGGCGGCCGGATGCAGCCGCTGCAACCCGCCATCGCGATCTTGTGCGCCAGACTCGGGCGCGCCAGAGTTGGACAGCTCGGCGTCGGCTATCTCGCTGGAAGGGCTCATGGCGCGCTCCTTGGACTGCTGCGCGGTCGGGGCCAAGACAAGGGCCTGTCACCGGCCGAACGCAAGCGTCCCGACCCCCTCGACCCCCACAACCACATGGGATTTTTAGGTCGTCCGGCGCGACAAGCCGGCTCCGAAACTGTGCGAAGGCGTCTGCCGACCATGTCCGTAACCACTGCCCTGGGTGTCGCGACCGCTGAGCCGGCTGCCGACGCGCCCGAGGGTTCAGGCGCCGCCGCCCCCAGCCTCAAGGGTTTCCTGGCGCTCGCGCTTGGATCGGCGGGGGTTGTCTATGGCGATATCGGCACCAGCCCGCTCTACGCCTTCAAGGAGTCCATCGCTCATTTGAGCCACGCTGGCGGCCGCGTCGCCGCCGGCGATGTCATCGGCGTGCTGTCGCTGATGCTGTGGACCCTGATGGTCATCGTCACGCTGAAGTACGTCTTGATCCTCATGCGCTTCGACAACCGCGGCGAGGGCGGCACGCTGTCGCTGATGGCCCTGGTGCAGAAGGCTGGCGGGCGGCACGGCAAGCTGATCCTGGTGATCGGCATGATCGGCGCCGGCATGTTCTTCGGCGACGCCATCCTGACCCCGGCCATCTCGGTGCTGTCGGCGGTGGAGGGGCTGGAGGTCGTCGATGGCCTGGCGGGCCGCATCGACCCCTATGTTGCGCCCATCGCGCTGGTTCTGCTGGTGGCGCTGTTCATGGTGCAGCGTCGCGGCTCGGGCGGGGTCGGCCGCTGGTTCGGGCCGATCTGCGTGGTCTGGTTCGCCACCATCGCGGTCCTGGGCCTGGTCGCCCTGGCGCGCGCGCCACAGGTGCTGGCCGCGCTGAACCCCCTGCCGGGCCTGGCCCTGCTGGCGCACCATCCGAAGATTGCTCCGGCGATCCTTGGCTCGGTATTCCTGACGGTCACCGGCGCCGAGGCGCTCTACGCCGACATGGGCCATTTCGGGCGCAAGCCGATCCAGTGGACCTGGGTGGCGCTGGTGTTTCCCTGCCTGATCGTCAACTACCTGGGTCAGGGCGCCCTGGTGCTGACCGACCCGGGCGCCATCGGCAATCCCTTCTTCCACATGGCTCCGGACTGGTTCCAGCTGCCCCTGGTGCTGCTGGCCACCGCGGCCACGGTGATCGCCAGCCAGGCGGTGATCTCCGGCGCCTTCTCGATGACCCAGCAGGCGGTGCAGCTGGGGCTGCTCCCGCGGCTGACCCTGACGCCCACGTCGGAAGCCCACGTCGGCCAGATCTATGCGCCGCAGATCAACTGGATCCTGATGTTGGGCGTCGCCGCCCTGGTCATCGGCTTCCGCTCGTCCAGCGGCTTGGCCAACGCCTATGGCGTGTCCGTGGTCGGCGCGATGATCACTTCGTCGATCCTGGCCGTGGTGGCGATCCACCGGCTGAAGCGCCGGCCGATCTGGCAGGCGCTCCTGGCCTTCTCGCCGTTCCTGGCCGTGGAGGCCGCCTTCCTGGCCGCCAACCTGACCAAGGTGGCCCACGGCGGCTACATCCCGCTGCTGATCGCGGGAGGCCTGATCCTGATCATGTGGACCTGGATGCGCGGGACCAAACGGGTCGCACGCGCCGAACAGAGCGACCTGACCCTGGCCGATATCCTGCCGACGCTGATCCAGCGCCCGCCGCTCAAGGCGCGCGGGGCCGCGGTCTTCCTCACCGCCGATCCGGGATCGGTCCCCGCCGCGCTGATGCACAACCTCAAGCACAACCAGGTGCTGCACGAACAGGTGGTGCTGCTGACTGTCAAGGTGGCGCGCCGGCCCCGCGTGCCCGACGCC
>JANXXA010000570.1 GCA_025350885.1 Phenylobacterium sp. | reverse complement strand
CCCTGGCTCGCGTTGATCGTGTCGTTGCCGGCGCCACCCGTCAGCGTCGCGTACGGGCCGGCGGCGGTCAGCACCACGCCGCCCGGCGGCGGCGGCGGCGGAGCGCCGCCGTCATCGTTCTGGATCACCCCGCTGGCGGTGGCATTCTGCGAACCGACGCCCGCGCCGGTTGGACTGGACAGGGTGATCGTGAAGGTGTCGTCCGCCTCGACAGCGGTGTCGCCAAGCACCTTGACCGTGACCGTCTTGCTGACCTCGCCGGCGGCGAAACTGAGTATGCCGGTGGGCATAACCCCACCCTGGAAGTCAGCGGCGTCAGCTGGATGCACGCCTGTGCCCGAGACAGTCCATGTCACGTCCCCCGCTGCCGTACTGCTGCCCGAGCGGGTGACGGTGTAGATGAAGTCCGTGGAGCCGCTGTTGCCCTCCGAATGGGTGACCGGGTCCCTCTGGATCGAGATGGTCGAAGGCGTGTAGGTCGAGGCTCCGGCAAGGGTGTAGAGTTCCTGGCCTGCGCCATTGACCGCGATCAGATGGCCATCAGCGGTGGTGCCCGCGAGGTCGCCGGTGATCTGACGGGTCGGACCGTACCAGCCTGGAACATCGCCGCCGTAGGCGAATTCATCGTAGCCGCGGGCGACGACGTGGCCGTCAGGCGCATGCCAGCTGACCGCGAAGCCCCCGTGCGGGGTCGCCACGAAAGTTGCGTGCGCATCGGGGTTGGTCGGACCGAGGTCTTCCCGCACGAAGGTCTTCTTGACCGGGTCGAAGACCATGTCCCACAGGTCCTTGCCACCGGTCGCGTTCGACTGCTCGTAGGCGAACACCACCTTGCCATCGGTGAGCCAGACGCCCGCACCGGTGAACTGGGTGATAGTTCCAGCCATGAGGACGGTGGCGGGGGCGAGTGTCACGCCGTCGGAGACGGCCCCGAACACCGCGCCGGAATCCTCCCAGATCATCATGGTCTGACCAGGCGGCAGGGTCGTCGGATGGGCAGCCGAGAGCTGGATGTGGGCGGTGGTCACGAACCCGCCGCCGGCTTCGAAGGTCACCGGAGTGTTTACCTGACCGCTGGTCGGTCCAGTGTCCTTCAGTGTCGCCACGGGGGATTCCGGAGTGCTGTGGACAACTTCGGAGGACCCGTCTGCGAGCGCGTAGGCCCGCACGTAGTCAACCTGCATCTGAGCCGGGAATTTGCTGGCGTCGGGGGTCCCCCCCCAGCCGCCTACCGCCAGGTTTACGATCATCGCCATGGGATTGGTCCAGGTCGAAGGCGTCGCGCCGTGCAGCACCTCGATCCCGTCGTAGTAGAAGGTGACGGTCTTTGCCGTCCACATCATGCCGTAGGTATGAAAGCCGCCTGGATTGGTGGTCAGAACATTGTCGTATTGGGCCTCCGACCCGCCCTCTCCTCCATAGGCTCGACGATAGTCGACATTGGGCGTGGCACCCAGGCCTTCCATGATGTCGGCTTCGGCGTTGGCCCGGTAGGGGCTGGGCAGCAACCAGAAGGCTGGCCAGGCCCCAGCAACGGCGGGCACCGCGGCGCGCATTTCGAAGTAGCCGAACTTCTGGGCGAAACTGTTCAGGGTGTTGAGCATGCCCGAGGTGTAGTTGGCGCCCCAGGCCGCGTAGTTGTCACCGGACGGTATCGGCGCCGCGGAGATGGTCAGGATCCCGTCCGAAACCGAGAAAGGGTTGACCCCGATGTCGTGCTCGCCGCGGCCCTGGAATCCGGGCGCGACATAGGCTTGCTGCTCTCCGTTGGAGACCAGAGTGTAGGCCCATTGGTCCTTCAGGTTCCCGCCGAAGTTGGTGTTCCAGATGCCGCTGTCGAGCGACGGATCGCGAATCTGGAGACTGTTGAATTCATCGTCAAAGGTGAGTGCGCCGAGCTTTGAGGTGTCCAGCGCGGCCAGGAACTGACGATCGGTGAACGCCGCCGGCGTGATGCCCCGGAAGGTCAGTGTCTCGGTAGGCGACAGGTGCAGAACAGTGTCGGCGCCTGAAAGGGTCATCTGGGCTCGAACGTCCGCAGCGGTCTTGAAGCCCGGGGCATCCAGCAACTGAAGCTGCGAGTTCGGGTTCCAGTTGTAGATGACGTCATCGCCCTCACCCAGCCTGACCTGATAGGTGGTGCGCTGGGTGGTCGAACCCACCAGCACATCATTTCCGGGACCGCCATTCACCCACTGCGAGCCATCGACGATGATCAGATTGTCGAGGGTGTTACCCAGCGCGTAGTTGAAATCCTGATGGACGATGAGGTTTTCAATGTTGTCAGCCAGCGCGATGGAGGTCCAGCCGATCTCCGTGTCGATGCCGCCGCCGGGCGTCTCCTGGACTCTGTCATGCGCATCATCAATCCAGAATCGATTGTCGCCGGTCGAGCCAATCAGCAGATCGCCGCCGCCGTCGCCGGCAATCGAAGAATCGCCGTCGGGGGCGTGGATGGTCTCATTGCCGGCAATTGTGCCGTTGATATGCGACTTTTCAACAGCCGATTCCCGCATGGGAATCCCGAGGTAATTGTAATACGCCATCAAACTATAACCTCAACTCAACAGTATTTCGTCCCCACGCATGACGTAACCGCAATTTCCCGCAGATTGTCCTCACCCAGTCCGAAGTCCGGATCCGTTCAGGTCGAATGTTTCGATCAATAAGATCCCCTCCTCGACAAGACAGCAGGAATGGTAAAAAACAACACGGCCAGGTCAATTCTTACCGTTCTCGTCTTAGCGTATACGCAGTCCATCGCCACTCGAGCCCGATATGTGGTGTCATTGCGGCCGCTTATCTGCCATAGGCCCGTGATACCTGGCTTGACGGCGCAATAGTACTTGAATCTCCGGCCGTACTTGCTGATCTCGGCATCGACAATCGGACGGGGCCCGACCAGGCTCATCTC
>JANXXA010000558.1 GCA_025350885.1 Phenylobacterium sp. | reverse complement strand
GACGCCATGCTGGCCCGCGTCGCCGAGCTGCCCGAAGCGCTGCGCGGCCGGCCGGGCGCCTGCGCCGGGGTGCTGGCCAAGGCCCCCAAACCGATGCAGGAGACCCGCATTGACCTGCCGACAATCGGCCCGGCGACGGTGCGCGGCGTGGCGCGCGCGGGACTGGCCGGCATTGTCGGAGAGGCCGGCGGCCTGATCGTGCTGGAACGCGAGACGGTCATCGAACTGGCCGACGAGCTCGGACTGTTCATCCTGGGGGTGGAGCCGAAGACACCGTGAGCGCCCGGCCCCTGACCGTCATGCTGGTTGCCGGCGAGGCTTCCGGTGACGACCGCGGCGCGGGCCTGGCCAGGGCCCTGCGCAGCCGGCTGGGCGAGGGTGTCCGCTTCGTTGGCATCGGCGGCGAGCGAATGGCCGGGGAGGGGATCGCGAGCCCCTTCGACATCTCCGAGGTCTCGATCCTGGGCTTGCTGGAAGGGCTGATCGCCTATCCCCGGATCGTGCGCCGGGTGCGCGACACCGTCGCGCTGGCGGTTCGTGAGCGGCCGGATCTGGTTGTGCTGATCGATTCCTGGGGATTCACGCTGCGCATCGCCCAGCAACTGCGGCGGATCCTGCCGCGTCTACCGCTGATCAAGTACGTCGGCCCGCAGGTCTGGGCGACCCGGCCCGGACGCGCCAGAACCCTCGCGGCGGCGGTCGATCACCTGCTGTCCATCCACGCTTTCGACGCGCCCTGGTTCGAGGCGCAGGGCCTGCCGGTGACCTTCGTCGGCAACTCGGCGCTGACAGTGGATTTTTCGCGTGCGGACCCCGCGCGGCTGCGCACCAAGATCGGCGCCAAGGCAGGCGATCCGATCCTGCTTGTCCTGCCGGGAAGCCGCCGCAGCGAGATCGAGCATGTGCTGCCGGCCTTTGAGGACGCCGTGCGACAGCTCAAGGAGGATTGGCCAAATCTGCATGTGGTGGTTCCCGCCGCAGCGACGGTGGCTGATCTGGTGAAGGCCCGCGTCGCCGGCTGGCCGCATCGCGTGCATGTGCTGGAAGGTGAAGCCACCAAGCTGGACGCCATGAAGGCCGCCACCGTCGCGCTCGCGTGTTCCGGCACGGTGACCACCGAGGTGGCGCTGGCGGGGGCGCCAATGGTCGTGGCTTATCGCGTGGGCGCCGTCACCTATGCGATCCTGAGGCGACTGATCCGCACGCCTTGGGTCACGCTGTTCAATATCGCGGCGCAGGACTTCGTAGCCCCGGAATTCATCCAGGCAGCGTGTGCGGGTCCGAAACTCGCTCAGGCCGTGGGTGAGCTTCTCGGCGATGCGGAACGGCGCGCGCGTCAGGTGCTGGCGCAGTACGCCGCCCTGGACCGGATGGGGCGCGGTGGCCCTGACCCTTCAGAGGCTGCCGCCGACGCGGTGCTGCGGGTTCTGGCCGATCAGCGCTTGTCGACTGCCACATAGGGTCGCTGCAGCGCGCCGGTGTAGAGCTGGCGCGGGCGGCCGATCTTGTAGGCCGGATCCTCGATCATCTCCTTCCACTGGCTGATCCAGCCGACGGTGCGGGCGACGGCGAACAGCACGGTGAACATTTCGGCGGGGAAGCCCAGCGCGCGCAGGGTGATGCCGGAATAGAAGTCGACGTTGGGATAGAGCTTGCGCTCGACGAAATACTCGTCCGAGAGCGCGATCCGCTCGAGTTCCAGCGCCACTTTCAGCAACGGATCATCAGCGTCGCCAACCTCGGCCAGCACCTCGTGGCAGGTCTTCTGCATGACCGTCGCGCGGGGGTCGTAGTTCTTGTAGACGCGGTGGCCGAAGCCCATCAGGCGGTAGCGCCGGTCCTTCACGCCCTGGATGTACTCGGGGATCCTGTCGACGGTCCCGATCTCCTTAAGCATGTTCAGCGCCTCTTCGTTGGCGCCGCCGTGGCTGGGCCCCCAAAGGCAGGCGATGCCCGCGGCGATACAGGCGAACGGATTGGCCCCCGACGATCCCGCCAGGCGCACCGTCGAGGTCGAGGCGTTCTGTTCGTGATCGGCATGCAGGATGAAGATGCGATCCATGGCGCGCGTCAGCACCGGGTTCGGCTTCCAGTCCTCGGCCGGAACCGAGAAGCACATCCGAAGGAAATTCTCGGCGTAGGAGAGGTCGTTACGCGGATGCACGAAGGGCTGGCCGGTAAAGTATTTGAAGGCGCGCGCCGCGATCGTCGGCATTTTGGCGATCAGTCGGTGGGCGGAGATCATGCGCTGTTGCGGATCGTTGATGTCGGTGGAGTCGTGATAGAAAGCCGAGAGCGCGCCGACAGCTCCGGTCATGATCGCCATCGGGTGAGCATCCCGACGGAAGCCTTGGAAAAACCTGTCGAATTGCTCATGCAACATGGTGTGGTAGGTGATCGTGTGCTCGAAGTCCGCATACTGTGCGGCGTTCGGAAGTTCGCCGTGCAGCAGCAGGTAGCACGTGTCGAGGAAGGTCGATTTCTCGGCCAGTTCACCGATCGGATAGCCGCGGTGCAGCAGCACGCCGGCGTCGCCGTCGATGAAGGTGATCTTGCTCTCGCAGCTGGCGGTCGAGGTAAAGCCCGGGTCGTAGGTGAAGGCGTCGCTCTCGGCGTAGAACTTGCGAATATCGACGACGTCGGGGCCCGTCGCGCCCTTCAGTATCGGCAGCTCGATGGTCTTGCCGCCGATGCTGATTTTCGCCGTGTCGGCCATGCCCAACCCCTTCGATAACCGCCGATGAAACGGCTGTTCGAAACGGCTTATAGCGGGTTAGCTGTTAAGCGAAAGCGCATCGTCGAGACGGCCAAGGCTTTCGTCCTTTCCGAGCGCAACGAGGGCCCCGGCGAGGTCGGGCGCCGGCGATCCGCCCGAGAGCACAGCGCGCAGCGCGGGGCCGATTTTGCCCAGGCCGACGCCTTCACGCTCGGCGAACGCGCGGTTCGACGCCTCCAGCGCGGGGACATCCCACGTGGGGGCCGCAGCGAGCGTGTCCCGCAGCCGGACGAACCGCTCGCGGGTCTCGGGGGTCAGCAGCTCCAGCGCCTTTGCGGGTAGCTCAAGAGGGCGGTGCTTGAGCACGAAGACCGTGGCGTCGGCCAGCTCCAGGGTCGTTTTTGCGCCGTCGCGGACGAAGGGAATCGCCTGGGCCAGGCGCGCCATGTCGCCGTCGCGCAGCGGCCAGTCGCGGCTCTGGTGGACCCTTGCGACCAGGTCGGCCAACCGGGCGGGCTCGGCCTGGCGGATATAGTGGTTGTTCAGGTGATTGAGTTTGGCCCAGTCGAGGCGCGCGGGCGCGCCGACCACGTCCTTGATGTCGAACCATGCCACCGCCTGTTCGTCGGTGAAAATCTCGTCGTCGCCGTGGCCCCAGCCCAGCTTGGCCAGGTAGTTGCGCATGGCTTCGGGCAGGTAACCCATGTCGGCGAATTCGCTGACCGCCTGGGCGCCGTGCCGCTTGGAAAGTTTCGCGCCATCGGGGCCATGGATCAGCGGCAGGTGCGCCCACACCGGCGGCGTCCAGCCGAGACCCTGATAGATCAGCGTCTGGCGCGCGGCGTTGTTCAGGTGGTCGTCACCGCGGATCACGTGGGTCACGCCCATCTCGTGGTCGTCCACCACCACGGCCAGGTTGTAGGTGGGCGTGCCGTCGGTGCGCAGCAGGATCAGGTCGTCGAGATCCTTGTTCTGGAAACGCACGGCGCCCTTCACTTGGTCGTCGATCAGGGTCTCGCCCTCGGCCGGGGCTTTCAACCGCACCACGAAGGGTCGATCCGGCGCATCGTTGGGCGACAGGTCGCGCCAGGGCGAACGGACCACCCGACCCTCAGTGCGGGCCAGCGCCCGTTCAGCCTCGAGCTCGTCGGGGCTCATGTAGTCACGATAGGCCGAGCCCCGCGCCAGCATCGCCTCGACCGCCAAGGTGTGACGGTCGGCGCGGCTCGCCTGAAACACCGGCGCCTCGTCGGCCTCCAGGCCCAGCCAGGCCAGACCGTCGAAAATCACCTGCACGGCGTCCTGCGTGGACCGTTCGCGATCAGTGTCCTCGATACGCAACAGGAACTTGCCGCCGGTGTGTCGCGCATAAAGCCAGTTGAATAGTGCGGTCCGCGCCGTGCCAATATGCATGGCGCCGGTGGGCGAGGGGGCGATCCGGGTGACGACGGGGCGGTCGGACATCGAAGGGCGGGAGCCTGGAGAAGCTGCGGCGCCGGGCGCCAGGGCGGCGCCTCTTAGCACGCGGGGTCGGGCGCGTCCCAGTCCCGCCGATGCGCTGGCGTGGGTCGCCGCTCAGCTCGCCCGGCAGGCCGAACGCTGGCGCCTCTGGACGCCGGTGGCGTTTGGTTGCGGCGCCGCGGTCTATTTTGCATTGCCACGCGAGCCGAAGACCTGGGTGGCGCTGGTCAGCCTGGCCATCGCAGGAGCTTTGCTGACAGCCGCCAGCCGCTGGAGCCGCAGCCGCCCGATGACGGTCGCCCTGGTGCTGGCCGCCAGCGCCATTGGCGGCTTTGGCGCGGCCAAGCTGCGCACCCTAAAGGTCACAGCACCAATTGCGTCGACGAGCGCCCATCCGGAACGCCTGGAAGGCTGGGTGGTGGATGTGGCAAACCCAGGGCAGGGCGGCCAGCGGCTGTTCATCGCGCCGGCCCGTGTCGGCGACTGGCCCGCCGGGGCGACGCCGATCCGCGTCCGGGTCACCCTGCGCGGCGGATATGTGCCGGCCCCCGGCGAGGCGATCAGCCTGCTGTCCGTGATCAACGCCCCGCCGCCACCCGCCAGCCCCGGCGCCTACGACTTCGCCCGCGATGCGTTTTTCGAAAGCATTGGCGGTGTCGGCTTCGCGCTCGGGCCGCCAGCGACCTGGTATGCGCCAGTGAAACCGCCTTGGCGTCTGGCCGCGACCATGCGGATCAATGCGCTGCGCTGGTCGCTGACGCGGCGGATCGTCGATACCCTGGGCGTGCGCACCGGCGGCCTTGCCGCGGCCATGACCACAGGCCACGAGGCTTTTATCCCCAAGGCCCAGGTCGACGACCTGCGGGCCGCTGGCCTTGCGCACATCATTTCGATCTCCGGCCTGCACATGGCCATTGTCGGCGGCTTCGTCTTCGCCATCGTCCGGTTCGCGATCGCCGCGTGGCCCTGGCTCGCCCTCCGGGTCCCGGGCAAGAAGGTCGCCGCGGCGCTGGGGTTGCTGGCGGTGCTGAGCTACCTCGTCCTGTCGGGCCGACCGCCGCCGGCGGAGCGTGCGGCGATCACCGCGGCCGTGGCCTTTGTGGCCATGCTCGTTGATCGTCAGGCGATCAGCCTGCATGCCCTGGCCCTGGCGGCGATGGTGGTCCTGCTGATCCAGCCGGAGGCGGTGACCGAACCCGGCTTCCAGATGTCCTTCGCCGCCACCGCCGCCCTGGTGGCGCTGGCGGAAGTCTGGCCGCGACCAGTCAAGGAGATCAATACGCCCTGGCCCATGCGCCTGGTTCAGGGCCTGGGAACCTGGACGGCGGCCGGGATCGCGGCAAGCTTCGTCGCCGGCGTGGCGACGGCGCCCTTCGCCATGCAGCACTTCAACCGGATCGCCACCTGGGGGCTGGTTTCCAACATGATCACCGAGCCGATTTCCGGGTTCCTGATGATGCCCGGCCTGGCGTTGGGCGCTCTGTTGACGCCCTTCGGTCTTGGCGAGCCGCCGCTTCAGGTGGCGGGGTTCGCCATCGATCTGCTGAACCGCGTCGCCCAAATCGCCGCCGGCGCCCCCAAGGCCCTGATCATCGTCGCCAGCGGTCCCGAATGGACCCTGCCGGCGGCCTTCCTGGGCCTCCTGTGGCTGTGCCTGTGGAAGGGGCCCCTGCGCTGGGCCGGCCTGCCGCTGGCGCTCGCGGTGTCGCTGGCGCCCAGGCCGCCCACACCGGACGCCTGGGTCAGCGCCGACGGCGCGGCCGTGGCGATCCGCTCCGCCAGGGACGCGATCCTGTTGCGCCCTGACGTCAAACTGTTCGGGGCTCAGCTCTGGGCGCGCCGGCGCGGCCTTGTTCCCCTGGGAACCGGAGAGCGGCGTGACGCCGCCTTCGACTGCGATCATGTGAGCTGCGCGCCCCGCCCGGGGGCGCCGGTCCGTCTTGCGGCGGCATGGAACGTCCGCCGACCCCTGAAGTCCGGACGCCTGGAGGACCTTTGCGGCGCGTCCGAGGTGGTCATCCTGCGCAATGATTTCCGACCCGAGAGCTGCGCCGCGCCTCTGGTGTTGACCGGGGCTGACTTCGCGCGCGGCGGTTCGGTGGAGCTCTACCGTCAGGGACCCGGGCGTTGGCGGATCGTCTGGGCGCAGGACCTGCGCGGCCGGCGACCGTGGACCTGGGGTTCCGAAGGGCGGGTGGAGCGATGATGTTCTCCCGCCGCCTTCGCGAGCCGGTGAGGCGAGGCGAGGTGACCTGCAGTGTGCGCATCTGGCGCCAGGCGCGGGTGAGGATCGGTGGCCGCTATGCGATGCAGGGCGGAGCGATCGAGGTCACCTCGATCCGGGAGATATCCCTGGCGGAGATCACGCCGGACCTCGCTCGCAGGTCAGGGTTTCTGGGCGTCGTTGACCTGTTGAAGACCGCCCGACATGGCGCGGGGGACCGGGTCTATCTTGTTGAATTCGAGTACCGGGGGCCCTGATCCAAAAACCCCTTACCGACATCCAGGTCGCCAGGAGCCCCAGCCGTCCGGCTGAGGCTCCGGCAATTCAGCTACTTCTTGGCCGCGTCCTTGGCTGCGGACATGGCGGCGCCACCGGCGTCCTTGGCGGCGTCTGCGGCCTTCATGGCGTGACCGGCTGCGTCCTTGGCGGCTTCGCCCGCTGCCATGGCGGGAACCGCCGCGCCGGCTGCGGTCGGGGCGGCCGCGGCGGCGGCCGCGTCCGTGCTGGCGGTAGCGGCGGCGGCGTCGGCTGCCGCGGCTTCAGCCTTGGCGGTTCCGGCTTCGTTGGTGGCCTTGTCAGCGGGCTTGCTGCAGGCGACGGCGGCGAGGCTCATGGCGGCGATCGCCGCGACGGTGATGGTACGCATCTTTGATATCTTTCCCATGGACTTCGCGGGTTGGCGAAGTCTTCGAAAGCTCTGGGGCGACGACGTTGCCCTGGCCCCGAATCCTCTAACGCGAAGTCATCCCGGGGGTTGCACGATTTCGTGATCACGGATCCCGGCCGGTGCAAGCCTCAGTGGTAACGGCGGATCAGGCCGACAAGTTTGCCCTGCACCGCGACCTGATCAGGACCAAAGATGCGGGTCTCGTAGGCAGGATTGGCGGCCTCGAGCGCGATGGAGGCGCCCTTGCGGCGCAGCCGCTTCAATGTGGCTTCCTCGCCCATGATCAGGGCGACAACGATGTCGCCGGACGTGGCCGTGTCGCCGCGACGGATGACCACGAAGTCGCCATCGAGAATCCCGGCGTTGATCATCGAGTCACCCTGGATCTCCAGGACGAAATGCTCCCCGGCGCCCAGCATGCTCTCCGCCACCGGCATCCGGTCGCGCTCCTGCTGGATGGCTTCGATCGGGGTTCCAGCGGCGATCTTTCCCAGGATCGGCAATTCGCGCGTGTCGTTGGCCGCCACTGGCGCCGCCGGACCACCATCCACCAACTGCGGCTTGAAGGGCGCCCGACCCTTGGGTGGAGCGGCCATCGTCGCCTGTTGCGGCAGCTTCAACACCTCCAGCGCGCGGGCCCGATGGGGCAGGCGGCGGAGAAACCCGCGCTCTTCCAGGGCGGTGATCAGTCGATGAATCCCAGACTTCGAGGCCAGATCCAACGCCTCCTTCATCTCGTCGAACGACGGGGAGACGCCGCTTTCCTTGATGCGCTCGTGGATGAACATCAGCAGTTCGTGTTGCTTGCGGGTGAGCATGGGCCTGACCTCGAACAAAGCGCCTGAGAACAAAGCGCAAACGTTGGCGGTGTTCTCTAGGCGTTCCGCACTAATGTCAAGTTACGGTCGCGGCATCTGAAATCTTTGGAGAAATTCTTCCGTCAAAAGTCGTCAGGTTGCGACTCACCCCGCCAGTAGGGTGCGAGTCGCCGCGGCGACGTCGGTCTGCCGCATCAGGCTCTCGCCAACCAGCATGGCGCGCGCGCCGGATCTTTCGAGCCGCGCGGCGTCCCCTGCGCTGGCGATTCCGCTTTCGGCAACGATCAGCGCACCGGCCGGCGCGGCCGCTGCCAGGCGTCCGGTATTCTCCAGATCGACGGAAAATGTCCGCAGGTCGCGGTTGTTGACCCCGACCAGATCAGCCCCCAGCCGACCGGCG
>JANXXA010000536.1 GCA_025350885.1 Phenylobacterium sp. | reverse complement strand
CCTGAAGATCGACATTCCGCCGGGCGAGAAGCTGCCGGTCCTGGCGATCGCCGACCATGCCGACATGCAGGTGGGCGACCTGGTGCTGGCCATAGGCGATCCCTTCGGCGTCGGCCAGACGGTGACCAACGGGATCATCTCGGCGCTCAACCGCACCGCCGATCCCAACGGCGACGCCGGCGCCTATATCCAGACCGACGCGGCGATCAATCCCGGCAATTCCGGCGGCGCGCTGGTCGACATGAGCGGCGACCTGATCGGCATCAACAGCTTCATCCTGTCGCGGTCAGGCACCTCGTCCGGCGTCGGCTTCGCGGTGCCGGCGCCCGTGGTGCGCCGGGTGGTGGAGACCGCCATGGGCGGCGGCCGCGCCGTGGTGCGCCCCTGGGTCGGCGCGCGTCTGCAGAGCGTCACGCCCGAGATCGCCAAGGCGCTGGGTCTCGCCCGACCCGCCGGTGCCCTGGTGTCGGACCTCTGGCCGGGCGGCGCGGCCGAGCAGGCCGGGCTGAAACAGGGCGATGTGGTCACCTCGGTGGACGGCGGCGCGGTGGTCGATGCGGCCGCGCTGCACTATGCGGTCGCTACCCATCGGCCCGGCGAGACACTTCGCGTCGGCGTGCGCCGCGCCGGCGGGGACCATCAGCTGACCCTGCGCGCCGAGGCGCCGCCGGCGACACCGGCGCGGGACGAGCGGGTGGTCAGCGGCCAAAATCCCTTCGAGGGCGCAACCGTGGTCAACCTCTCCCCCGCCGTGGCCGAGGAACTGGGCCTCGATCCGTTCGGCGCCAGGGGCGTGCTGATCTCCAGGATCTCAGGCGGCGCGGCCCAGCGGGTCGGCTTTCGTCCCGGCGACCTGATCCGCTCGGTGAACGGGCGCTCTATCCAGAGCGTGCGCGACCTGACCGGCGCGGTCAGCGTGGCGGCGCGGGTCTGGCAGGTGACCATCGAGCGCGGCGGCCAGCAGGTGACGGCGACGTTCCGGGCCTAAGCTGCTAAGGCGTTGTCCATGGCCGACCTCTTCGAAGCCGCCGGCCTGACACCCCAGGCGCCGTCCCCGCTCGCCGATCGCCTGCGTCCACAGCGGTTGGACGAGGTCGTCGGCCAGGACCACCTGCTGGGCCAGGAAGGTCCGGTCCGGCGGATGGCCGAGGCGCGACGGCTGTCGTCGATGATTCTCTGGGGTCCGCCCGGCACCGGCAAGACCACGATCGCGCGCCTGCTGGCCAAGGAGGCCGGCTATGAGTTCCAGCAGCTCTCCGCCGTGTTCTCCGGCGTCGCCGACCTGAAGAAGGCGTTCGAGCAGGCCCGCGTGCGCCGGCTGGCCGGCCAGTCGACCTTGCTGTTCGTCGATGAGATCCACCGCTTTAACCGCGCTCAGCAGGACGGCTTCCTGCCCTTTGTCGAGGAGGGGATCGTCACCCTGGTGGGCGCCACCACCGAGAACCCGTCCTTCGAGCTGAACGGCGCGCTGCTGTCGCGCTGCCAGGTCTATGTGCTGAAGCGGCTGGACGATGCGGCGCTGGGGGCCCTGCTGATCAAGGCCGAGGCGTTCGAGGGTCGCGACCTGCCCTTGGAGCCGCAGGCCCGCGCCGCGCTCTCCGCCCTGGCCGATGGCGACGGACGCTACCTGCTGACCCTGGCCGAGACCCTGTTCAACGTCGGCTCAGCCAAGCCGCTGACCATCAAGGACTTGGGCCAGGTGCTGCAGAAGCGCAGCCCGGCCTACGACAAGGATCGCGAGGAGCACTACAACCTCATCTCCGCCCTGCATAAGTCGATCCGCGGGTCCGATCCGGACGCGGCGCTCTATTGGCTGGCGCGCATGCTGGCCGGCGGCGAGGATCCACTGTTCGTCGCCCGCCGGCTGATCCGCGCCGCGGCGGAAGATATCGGCGAGGCCGACCCGATGTCGCTGATCCTGGCCAACGCGGCCAAGGACACCTACGATTTCCTCGGCTCGCCGGAGGGGGAGATCGCGCTGGCCCAACTGACCGTGCACCTGGCCACGGCGCCCAAGTCCAACGCCGTCTATCGGGCCTATGGCGCGGCCATGAAGGCGGCCAGGGAGACCGGGTCGCTGGCCCCGCCGCTGCACATCCGCAACGCGCCCACCCGGCTGATGAAGGACCTGGGCTACGGCAAGGGCTATGCCTACGACCCCGATCAGCCCGAAGGCTTCTCCGGCCAGAGTTATTTCCCCGACGAGATGGACCGCCAGGTCTTCTACGCGCCCAAGGGCGATGGCGCGGAGGCGAAGATCAAGGAGCGCCTCGACCGCTGGGCGGCGCTGCGCAAGGATCGCCGATGAGCCGCAGGCCGCCGCGCCCGGACCGCGCGCCGGTCACTCCGGTCAAGCTCTCCAAGGATGAGGTCGCCTTCGTCCGGGGGCTGGTGATCTATCAGGACCCTCACGTCGTCGCGTTGAACAAGCCATCCGGCCTGTCGAGCCAGGGCGGGCGCGGGCAGGGCCACACGCTGGACGAGCTGCTCTGGGCGTTCGCCAAGCCGGGCAAGGCGAGGCCCCGGCTGATCCACCGGCTGGACCGCGATACCTCAGGCGTGATCCTCACCGCCCGGACCAAGCCCGCGGCGGGTTTCCTCGGCAAGGCGATGATGGATCGCAGGATCGCCAAGACCTACCGCGCCATCGTCACCCCCGGCGCGCCGGAGCCGGGCGCGGGCGTGGTCGATGCGCCCCTGCGCCGCGACGAACAGGGCCGCGAAGCCTATATGCGCGTCTGCCCCGCCGACCATCCCGACGCCGAGACGGCCAGCAGCCGCTATCGGACCCTTGCCGAGGCGCCGGGCGCGGCGCTGCTGGAGCTGCACCCGGAGACGGGCCGGATGCACCAGCTGCGCGTCCACTTGGCCTCCCTCGGCCGCCCCATCGCCGGCGATGCGCGCTATGGCGGCGCTCTGGTGGTCGGCGGCCAGCCGGTCCCGCGGCTGATGCTGCACGCCGCGGTCCTGATCTTCCCGCATCCTTCCGGCGGCGAGATGCGCATCGAGGCGCCGGTTCCGCCGGACATGGCGGGCTTGATCGCCGGGCTTGGTCTGGGCTGAGGGGAACGTCGCCGACCCGTCCGCCGTTCTCCCAGGCGACGCTTGATGGACACCCGCCGATGACCCGCCTGATCCTCGCCGCCCTTGCCGCCCTTTCGCTGAGCGCATGCGCGACCGAGCCGACGCATTTCCAGCCCGCGGCCTCGCCCACAGGCGTGGGCTTTTCGCAGATGCGGATCGAACCGGGCCGGTATCGTGTGACCTTCCAGGGCGGACCGGGGGCGCCGCCGGCCCAGGTCGAGGACTACGCGCTGTTGCGCGCCGCCGACTTGGCCCTGGCCGAGGGCTATGACTGGTTCCGGATCACCGACCGCAGCACGCGCCAGACGGGCTTTTCCGGTTCCAGCCTGAGCGTCGGGGTCGGCGGCATGAGCTTCGGGCGCCACAGCGCCGGCGGCGTCGGCGTCGGCACGGGCATCCCGCTGGGCGGCGGTCCCGCGCTGGCCGCGACGCTGGACGTGCTGATGGGCAAGGGGCCAAAGCCTTCGGACATCGATGTCTATGACGCGCGCGGCGTGCGCCAGAGCCTTGGCCCGCGCATCTGACGGCCTTTGCGGCGGCGATCCGGCGTCGCATAAGAGGCCATGCCCACAA
>JANXXA010000509.1 GCA_025350885.1 Phenylobacterium sp. | reverse complement strand
GTCCAGTTCGCGGGCGAAGAAGAAGGCCGCGCCGACCGGCTCATAGGCGTAGAGGATCTCGGAGAACCCCATGCGCTGGAAGGCGGTCTCATAGCGATCGAGGGCCACGGCTTCCTTGGGCGCGGCGCCGGCGAAGATCACCGGGCGACCGACGACGACGCGGGCGGGCAGGTCGACCATGCCGGCGTCGGCATAGGTCCTGAGCTTCAGGAGGAAGGTCGAGAGCAGGTCTTCGAACCGGTAACGCTTGCCCAGCACCTGGGTCTCGGTGAAGTTTTCCGACGCCGCGAAACTCTTGAACGACTGGATGAACCGGGTTTCTGCGGGGTCCTCCACATAGACCTCGATCGCCCAGGGTCCGGCGGCGATGGCGCGCTCAGCCGGCGCTTCGGCGGGGGCGTGGAACGACAAGCAGCTGCGGAAGGCGAAGAGGCCGCCGTCCGGCGCCGGGAACTGGACGAGGCGCGCCGGCCCGGACGCGTCAGCCAGCGCCACGACGGTGTTGGTCGTCCCGAAGTCGATGCCGAGACTGAGGGGGCCGAGACTGAGGGGCGAGGTCACGGCGAGCGCTCCAAGCGGCAGCGGGGGAGGATCTGCGACTTAGCCGTCAATCTCCACCAGCGGCCGGTCATAGGCGCAGAAGGTGGCCATGTGCAGGATCTTCGAGACCGAGGCCGACAGCGGACAGATCTGCACCGCGCGGTCCAGGCCCAAGAGGATCGGCCCGATCACCGTGGCGCCGCCCAGGGACTGGATCAGCTGGGTCGAGATCGCCGCGGAGTGGATCGCCGGCATGATCAGCACATTGGCCGGACCCGACAACCGCATGAACGGATAGTTGCCGCGCGCCTCGGGCTCCAGCGCCAGCTCCGGCGGCATTTCACCCTCGTACTCGAAATCCACCCCGTCGAGCGCGTCCAGCATGGCCACCGCCTCGCGCACCTTTTCCGAGCGCACACCCATGGGGTTGCCGAAGGTCGAATAGCTCATGAAGGCCAGGCGGGGCTCATAGCCCAGGGTGCGGACGGCGCGGGCGGCCTCCTTGGCGATCTCCACCAGATCCTCGGCTTCGGGCATCTCGGTAACCGAGGTGTCGGCGATGAACAGGGTCCGGCCCTTGGCCAGCACCACGCTCATGCCGATGATCCGGCCGTCAGGCGAGGGATCGATGACCCGCAGCACCTCCTCCAGCACCTGGTCAAAGGCCCGCGTGACGCCGGTGACCATGCCGTCGGCGTGGCCCAGCGCCACCATGGCCGCGGCGAAGGCGTTGCGGTCCTGGTTGATCAGCCGCTGCACGTCGCGACGCAGGTAGCCCTCGCGCTGCAGGCGGCCGTAGAGGTAATCGACATATTCGGCGTTCCTGCCGGAGACCCGGGCATTGAGGATTTCCAGCTTCGCCTCGGCGGGGTCGAGACCCACCAGGCGCATGTTGTCCTGCACCAGGTCCTCGCGGCCGACCAGGACGGCGGAGCCCAGCCCCGCGGCCTGGAAGGCATAGGCCGCGCGGATCACGCTGGGCTCCTCGCCTTCGGCGAAGACGATGCGCTTGGTCTTCGCGCCCGACAGCACCGCGCCCTGCAGCTTCTGCAGGAAGGCCGCGGTGGGATCGAGCCGCTGGGCCAGGCTGGCGCGATAGATGTCCATGTCCTCGATCGGCTTGCGCGCCACGCCGGTGTCCATCGCCGCCTGGGCGATGAACGGCGGGATGTACCAGATCAGCCGGGGATCGAAGGGCGTGGGGATGATGTATTCCGGCCCGAACTTCAGCTGCACCCCGTGATAGGCGGCGGCGACCTCGTCGGGGACATCCTCGCGGGCCAGCATGGCCAGCGCGTTGGCGCAGGCGATCTTCATTTCCATGTTCACCCGGCGGGCGCGCACATCCAGCGCGCCGCGGAAGATGTAGGGGAAGCCCAGGACATTGTTGACCTGGTTGGGATAATCGCTGCGGCCGGTGGCGACGATGGCGTCGGGGCGGACGGCGTAGACCTCCTCCGGGGTGATCTCGGGGTCGGGATTGGCCATGGCGAAGATGATCGGCCGCTCGGCCATGGTCTTCACCAGTTCGCCGGTGAGCGCGCCCTTGACCGAGGTTCCGATGAACACGTCAGCGCCCACCAGGGCTTCGGCCAGCGTCCGCTTGTCGGTGTCGATGGCGTGGGCCGACTTCCACTGGTTCATGTCGTTGGGCCGGCCGCGCCAGAGCACGCCCTTGGAGTCCACGGCGATGACGTTGGACGGGGCCACGCCCATGGCCTTGATCAGCTCCATGGTGGCGATGCCGGCGGCGCCGGGGCCGTTCAGGACCACCTTCACGTCCTTCAGGTCGCGGCCGGTGATGTGGCAGGCGTTGATCAGGCCGGCGGCGGTGATGATCGCGGTGCCGTGCTGGTCGTCGTGGAAGACCGGGA
>JANXXA010000495.1 GCA_025350885.1 Phenylobacterium sp. | reverse complement strand
AGCGTGTCCTTGAACACCTCCCAGTTGAGGTCCTCCGCCACGCCATTGACCTTCTCCAGGGCCTGGTAGATCGGCACGGTGCCGATCGGCACCGGGCTGTTCCTGACGATCCAGTCGCGGATGTTGTGGATGTTGCGCCCGGTGGACAGGTCCATGACCGTGTCACCGCCCCACCGCGTCGCCCAGACCATCTTGTCGACCTCGTCGGCGACGGTGGAGAGCACGGCGGAGTTGCCGATGTTGGCGTTGATCTTGACCAGGAAGTTGCGCCCGATGGCCATCGGCTCGAGCTCGGTGTGGTTGATATTGGCCGGGATGATAGCGCGCCCGGCGGCCACCTCGGCGCGGACGAACTCCGGCGTGCAGTGGTCGGGGATGACGGCGCCATAGGGCTCGCCGTCGCGGATGGTCGGATCGCCCTCCTGGCGGCGCAGGTTTTCGCGGATGGCGACATATTCCATCTCCGCGGTGATCATCCCGCGGCGCGCATACTCAAGCTGGGTGACGTTGGCGCCGGCGCGCGCGCGATAGACCCGGCGGGGCGCGGTGAACCGCGGCGCCAAGTGCTCGCCGTTCGCGAAACCGTTGTCTTCCGGCTTCACCTCGCGGGGGGTCTCGACGATCTCGATGTCGCCGCGAGACACCACCCAGGGCTCGCGCACCTTCGAAAGGCCCTTCTCGATGTCGATGGTGGTGGTGGGGTCCGTGTAGGGGCCGGATGGGTCGTAGAGGGTCAGCGCCGGCTCGTTGGCCGAGGGATGGACGGCGACTTCGCGGAACGGCACGCGGATGTCGGGCCAGAGCACGCCGGCCTGGTAGACCTTGCGCGACCCGGGGCGTTCGCCGGTGGCGATCTTGGCGGGTTCCAGGTTGGCGATGGGCTTATTCATGGCGCGGCCTCTGCCGTGAGCTTGCGGGCTCGGTGGACGGACCAAGGGCGTCAGGTCGGAAACCGCTTCCTTCCCTTCGCCGGCATGACCCGGATCAGGTTCGACGGGTCGCGGGATCACCCGCCTCTCAGCCGCCTGGCGCGGCCCCCCGAGGAGGATCCGACCTTAGGCCCGAACCGACGAGGGCGAAAGGGGGAGCCGGCATTGACGGATAGGGTCGAAGGCCTTCCGATACCTTCGGGGGGACGCCGCACCATGGGCATGGAAACGTTGGGCGCGAGGATGATCGCGCTTGTGCTCGCCGGGGTGCTCATCCCTGTGGCGGGTGGCGCTGCTGCGGACCCCTATCGTGCGCCGCGCAACGCCTATGGCGCGCCGGACCTGGGCGGGGTGTGGAACAACAATTCGCTGACCCGGCTGCAACGCCCGGCCGGCGTGGTTCCGCTGGTCGTGAACCCGGCCGGGCAGGCCGATGCCGAGCGCAAGCTGATGACCAGCTACTCACCTCCCGCCACGACAGCCAACGTCGGCGGCACGGACAGCGAGTGGTGGGACGGCGCGCACCTCGCCAAGGTGGACGGGCAACTGCGCACCTCTTGGCTGGTCGATCCCGACGACGGCCAGCTGCCCTATACGGCCGAGGGCAAGCGCCGGGTCGCGGCCTTCGCCAAGGCCCAGCTCGAAGCGTTCGATGACCCGGAGGCGCGCCCCGTGGCCGGGGACCGCTGTCTCCTGCCCAGTTGGGGCGCCATGGGGCCCGTGATGATGAATGCCCCCTACAACGCCAACTACCGGTTCGTGCAGACGCGCGACCAGATCGCGATCCTGGCCGAGAACAACGGCGAGCTGCGCGTCATCCGGATTGGCGCCGCGCACCTGCCCGCCCAGGTTCGACCTTGGACGGGAGACTCCATCGGCCACTGGGAGAAGGACACCCTGGTGGTCGAAACCACCAACCTGCGCACCGACGCCCCGTTGAGCCAGCCGCCGTTCTTCTACACCGCCGGCGCAAAAATCCGGGAGCGGTTCACGCGCGTCTCGCGCACGGCGTTGATCTATGAATTCACCGTCGACGATCCGAATGTCTTCGCCCGTCCGTGGCGAGCGGAGATGGCGTTCGTCGCGACGGATGCGGCGCTCTATGAGTTCGCCTGCCACGAAGGCAACTACGGGATGACGAACGTCCTGGCGGGTGCGCGCGCGGTCGAGCGGACGCAGGCCAGCGCCACCGGGGCGCACCCGTAGGCGTCAGCTCTGGACCCGACACAGGGGGAAAGAACAGGCCGGGCTTCCGTTCCGGGCGCGTCAGAGCTTAGGGTTGCGAGCTACGAACCCTTGGGAGGAACCACGACATGGCGAAGCTCGACACCGGGACCGAAGACCTGTTGGCCGACCTCGACGGGGGTGTCCTGACGATCACGCTCAACCGGCCGCAGGCGCGCAACGCCATGAGCGAGGCGATGAACCAGGCGCTGGGCCAACAGCTGGCGGCGGCGGAGCTGGACCCGGCCGTGAAGTGCGTCGTGTTGACGGGCGCGGGCCAGGGGTTCTGCGCGGGCGGCGACGTCAAGGGCATGAACGACCGGAATTCCGGCGGCGCGGCGGGCCCCAGCCTCGACGAGGCGATCCATCGACAGCGAGTGAACCAGCGGGCCACCGCCGGAAAGCTGTTCAAGATGCCTAAGCCGACGCTGGCCGCCCTGCCTGGCGCGGCAGCCGGCGCCGGATTGTCCCTGGCGCTGGCGTGCGACCTGCGGATCATGGCCAGCAACGCGATCCTGACCACCGCCTTCGCCAAGGTGGGTCTGGCCGGCGACTATGGCGGCAGCTATTTCCTGACCCAGCTGGTGGGGTCGGCCAAGGCGCGGGAGATGTATTTCCTGTCGGACCGTGTCGGCGCGGAGGAGGCATTGCGCCTGGGCCTGGCCAACTGGGTCTGCGCGCCGGAAGAGCTGGTGGCGAAGACGCGGGAGGTCGCCCGGCGGCTCGCCGACGGACCCAGCATCTGCTTTCGCTACATGAAGGAAAATCTCAACCGCGCCATGGCCGGGGATTGGGACGACTGCATGGACCTGGAGGCCACCCACCACGTCCACTCCACCCGCACCGCCGACCACCGCGAGGCCGCCCGGGCCTTTGTCGAAAAACGGGCGCCGGTGTTCGAGGGGCGTTAGGGACCGCGTTCAGGCGCCGTTCAGCGGAACTGGCGAACAGCTGATAGGTTCGCACCGGACAGGAGAAACACCATGAAAACCGCCCTTGCCCTGATTGGCGCCGTGAGCGCCCTGACCTTCGGCGCGCCGGCCCAGGCCACCGACGTCAAGGCCGCCGACG
>JANXXA010000414.1 GCA_025350885.1 Phenylobacterium sp. | reverse complement strand
CGCGCAATGCAGGCCGCGCCCCGGCGGCGTCGAGGCAAATTCCCCGGGGATTTCACTCGCCTTGCAGGCGAGCGGTGTCGACCTCCGCACCCCCTAGTCATGCTGCATCGCAATATAGTCTTGCTATTGTTCCGGGTTTTGTTCATAAGCCCTTCACCATTTGCCGTCGCCTGCCCCCATCGAGTCCCGGGCAGGCCAGCCGGCGGTCGCTTCCAGCACGAGCAGGGGCGAGCGCGGCGACAAAGTCGGGGGGCATGATCGCCCTCGTCGTGCAGGACACGTTTGTTTTGACATCAGGAACGCAGGCCCGCGCTGATTGGCGCGCGCTGTTCAGCGCCGCCTTGATCGGTTCCGGCCTTGGCCTGGGCCTTGGCGCTTTCTACATGGCCGGTGGGATGTCCCAGGTGGCCGCCGACCACATGCGGGCCAGCCGGATCGCCGAGGTCGCCCGTGGCGGGTTCTCCGAATCCATGTTGCAGCGCGAGACGCTGGGCATGGACACCGGCGCGCTGCGCCTGGCGCGCGCGCATGACAGCCAGGTCCTGGCCAGCGTTCAGCGCGACGTCGGCCCGACACTGGGTCGTGCGGCGCTGAATTCCACGCGTGACCTCGAGTGCCTGACCCAGGCGGTCTATTTTGAAGCGCGCGGCGAGAGCCAGCGCGGCCAGGCCGCCGTCGCCCAGGTGGTGCTGAACCGGGTCCGCCAACCAGCCTTCCCCAAGACAGTCTGCGGCGTGGTGTTCCAAGGTGCGGCCACCCACGGCTGCCAGTTCAGTTTCGCCTGCGACGGGTCGACCGCCCACCAGCGCGAACGCGACGCCTGGGACCGCGCCCGCACGGTGGCCGGACGCGCCCTGTCCGGAGTGGTGCTGGCCGACGTGGGGCAGGCGACCCACTTCCATACCACCGGCGTCTCCCCGCTGTGGGGCCCGCAGATGCTGCGCGTCGCCCAGGTGGGCCTGCACATTTTTTACCGGGTCAACCCGCACGCGCCGGCATTCCGGCCCGGCCCCGAGCCGGAGAACCGCGCCGTGTTTGTCAGCCTGCCGATCGGCCCGGCGAGCTCCCTGCGTCTGGCCGGCGCCCTGGTGGAGAAGGCGGCGGTCGCCACCAACACCGCGGTCAACGCATCGGCCCAGCCGGCTTCCGCCGAGCCAGCGGCGTCCCCGGTCAGGCCGGCCCCGGCGCCAGAGCCGGTCAAGGCCTCGCCCGCCGGCGATATCACCGCGTCCTGAGACGGTGACCCGAGCGCCGCATACTGGCGCCGAAGATCGACCTTGCGGCCGCGCTCGCCCCCGCTGAAGCTCACGGCTCGCGTCGAGCTTGAGTCCCGCGCGCATCGAAGAGGTCATCGGATGTCAGAGCAAGCCCATCAGGAACTGGCCCGGCAGTTGCTCGGCTGCGCCTACGAAGACCTGACGCCGGTGCAGAAGAGCGTCATCGACCTGATCACCACCGAGGCGCCGTCCGGCCTGCATCCCGGTCTCAAGCACGATGATCGCACCTTTGGTCAGCGGCTCGCCGACCGCGTGGCGGCGGTCGGTGGATCGTGGGGCTTCATCATCGGCTTCGGGGTAGTCCTGGTCACCTGGATGGGCTGGAACGAGGTGACCCGCGGTCATCCCCTGGCCTTCGATCCCTATCCGTTCATCTTCCTCAACCTGATGCTCTCCATGCTGGCGGCCATCCAGGCGCCGGTGATCATGATGAGCCAGAACCGGGCCGCCGCCCGCGATCGGCAGGCGGCCGAGCACGACTATCTGGTCAACCTGCGCGCCGAGCTGGAAATCATGCACCTGCACGACAAGGTCGACGCCATGCGCGATAACCAGATGCTGCAACTGCTGAAACAGCAGCGCCAGGCTATCCGCCTGTTGAAGGGCCAGGTGGAGAAGCTCAGCCAGACAAAGGCGTGACGCGCTAAGCTCGCGCCGTCCTGCGCAGCGCCTGCGGCGGCTGGCCGAAGGCGCGCAGGAACGCGCGGCGCATGCGTTCGGGGTCGCCGAAGCCCGCCGCCTCGGCGATGCGGTCGATCGGTTCACGGCCGGCCTCGACGCGGACGCGGGCGGCTTCCAGGCGCAGCCGCTCCACAGCCTTGGCCGGGGTCATGCCGGTTTCGGCCACGAAGGCGCGGGCGAAGTGGCGCGGGCTCATCGCCGCCTGGCCGGCCAGCCGTTCGACGCTGAGGCGTTCGGCGAGCCGCTCGCGCGCCCAGTCCATCAATTCGGCGAACCTGCCGTTCACGCCGCCCATCTCCAGCAGCGCCGAGAACTGCGACTGCCCGCCCGGCCGGCGGTGGTGGACGACCAGCTGCTGCGCCGTCCGCCGGGCGATCTCGGCTCCCAGGTCGTCCTCGATCAGGGCCAGTGCCAGGTCGATGCCGGCGGTGATTCCGGCCGAAGTCCAGACGTCCCCCTGGCGCACGAAGATCCGGTCCGGCTCGGTGCGGATCTGCGGATAGCGCCTGGCGAACTGTTCGCAGCTTCCCCAGTGCGTGGTCGCGCGCTTGCCGTCCAGCAGCCCGGCTTCGGCCAGCAGATAGGCGCCGGTGCAGATGCTGGCGGTGCGCCGCACCTGCGCCGACCGGCGACGAAGCCAGGCGATGGTCCCGGCCAGCTCGGTGAACCGCCGCGTGCCGATGCCGCCCGATACCAGCAGCGTGTCATAGGCGCCGTCGTCGAGCGGCCCGGCCAGCATCCGCACGCCGGATGAGCTGGCGATCTCGCCGCCGCCTTCGGCGACCAGCTCCAGGCCATAGGCGCCCGGCGACAGCCGCCCGGCGATCTCGAAGGCGGCGATGGGGCCGGTGGCGTCGAGGATCTGGAAGTCCGGGAAGATCAGCACGGCGATCTTGCGGGTCATGTCGGATTCCGAGGGAACAAAGTCATTTCGGACGGAGGCTAGACCTGCAACCCTGGCCGCGTCAAACCCACGGAGGCCCCACATGCCACGGTTCAGGATCGTCTTCCCGCTCTACCCCGGCGTGACCCACCTGGATTTCACCGGTCCGCATCAGGTCCTGAGCCACACGCCCGATAGCGAGGTCTTCGCAGCCTCCATCGGCGGCGTCGATGTGGCCGCCGAGGGCCTGGTGT
>JANXXA010000390.1 GCA_025350885.1 Phenylobacterium sp. | reverse complement strand
CTCGCGGCCGATCACCTCGACCAGCTTGCCGCGCCTGGGACCGAAGCGGGTCTCCGCCGTGGTTGCCTGGGCCAGCACCAGATCGCCGTCGCGCAAGGTCTGGGCCTGTGGATCGGTCAGCAGCAGGGTGTCCTTGGAGCGCCGGTCCACCGGTTCGACCCGGACCTCATGCCGCGACTTGCGGATCACCCCGAGGACGCGCTGACCGCCGGCCCCCAGCGACTTGATCACGCGCGCCTCATGCTCGCCGCTCTCGAGCTTGACGAAGCGCACCAGCAGGCGGTCGCCGAGGCCCGGCGCGGGGCCGCTGTCGCCCTTGCGGTCGGGGGCGAGCGCGACCAGCGGGGCGTCATCGCCCTTGGTCAGTCTGACGAACAGGTCGCCGTCGTTGTCGCGCTCGATGACATCGACGACGCCGACCTCGGGCAGGGCGCCGGCCTCGGCGAAACCACGGCGTCCGCGCCGGCCCAGCGCGCCCTCGGCCTCCAGGGTCTGGAGCAGGGCCCGCAGCACGCGGCGCTCCTCGCCCTTCAGGGCGAAGGCCGTGGCGATGGCCGCCTTGTCGGTCTCGCCTGAGTCGCGGATGTATTTCAGCAGGGTGTCTTTGTCGGGAACCCCCCGGGTCGGTCGGGGGGCGGCCTTGTGCTTGGAAGGCTTGCCGCTGAAGGGGGGGGCGCTGGCGGACTTGCTATGGGGCGGCTGCCCGGCGGGGTTGTTCTGGAATCGGGAGCCCTTGGGGGCGCGGGTCTTTGGCATAGGGGGTGCTTAGCACCTTTCGTGAAGTGTCTTGAGTGTCGGGTGAAGGGGTGCGCGAAACCCGGCGGCGACCCCGTCGATCGGGGCGTTCGCACTCGGTGCGGCCCCGTGAGGCCAGCCTTGCGCCACGTCGATATAGGGCCTCGGCCGTCGAAAAGCTAGGTTTGCGTCAGAAACGTCGTCATGGCCGGCGCCGCGGTGCGGTCCTGGATCATGAACAGGTGCCCGCCCTCGAACCACTGCAGCGTCGCGCCAGGGATGCGCGCGGCCAGCTTCTTCTGCGTGGCCGGCAGGGCGATGCCGTCGTAGCGCCCGGCGGCGATCATCACCGGGCAGGCGATGGAGGGCAGCCGGTCCCAGGTGTCGTGGCCCGCGCGCGCCTCCAGCTGGCGCCGCGCGCCCATGGCGTGACCTGGCTCGTCGGCGAAAGGGTCGGCGGCGCCCAGGGCGACAAACAGCGCGTACTGGGCGCGGTGAGTCTCCGCCCAGGCGTCGTCGCGTCGGGTGTCGGAGATCGGGATCATGTGGCGCGCGCGGGCCTCGCCCTTCAGGTGGCCGATCTCGTGGAACGGGAACGACGCCCCGCCGGCCCCGCCGGGCGAGGTGCAGGCCAGCACCAGGCGTTTCACCCGGGCCGGATGCCGGATCGCCAGCTCCTGGGCCACCATCCCGCCGAACGAGACCCCGATCACCAGCGCCGCGTCCCAGCCCTGGCTTTCAATCATGCCCGCGGCGTCGTCGGCGTAGTTGGCCATGGAGTAAGGAACATCGGGCTTCTCGGATTGGCCAAGGCCCCGCTGGTCATAGGCCAGAAGGTCGAAATTCTTGGCCAGCGGTCCGTCAAAGACGTTGGGCTTGTTGCGCAGATCGCCGCCGGTGCCCGAGATGAACAAGAGTGGCGGCCCCGAGCCCGCACGCTCGAAGCAGAGGTCGATGCCGTTGGATCGCGCGATGGGCACCAAGAACCTCCCCAACACCCGCTCATCCCCGCGAAAGCGGGGACCCAGGCTTTTTTTCCAGTTTCGAGCCTATCCGGCAATCTCGGCGATGCGGAAGTCCAGCAAGGCAAAAACTCCTGGGTCCCCGCTTTCGCGGCGATGAGCGGAGCAGGGTCAGGCCTTGGCCTTCTTCTTCGCCGCCGGCTTTTTCTTCGCGGGCGTCTTGGCCGCCGCCGCTTTGGGCGCCGCCTTGGCCTTTGCCGTCCGCGCCGGCTTTTTCTTCCCTCCGCCACCCTTGGCCGCGCGTTCGGACAGCAGCAGCACGGCCTGTTCCAGGGTCACCGCCGCCGGGTCGGTCCCGCGCGGCACGTTGGCGTTGGTCGCGCCGTGCTTGATGTAGGGGCCATAGCGCCCGGAGAGCACGCGGACCGGCGCGCCGTCGGCGGGGTGCGCGCCCAGGTCCTTGAGCGCCGTGGCCTCGCCGCGCCGCCCCGCGCCGCCGGCGCGTTTCTCGGCCAGCAGGGTGACGGCGCGGTTCAGGCCGACCTCGAACACCTCGTCAGCCCCGGACAGATTGGCATAGGTCCCGGCGTGCAGCACGAACGGCCCGAAGCGGCCGATGCCGGCCAGGATCGGCTGGCTGTCTTCCGGGTGCAGGCCCACTTCGCGCGGCAGCCTGAGCAGGCGCAGACCCTTTTCCAGATCCATGTCCGGCGCCGACCAGCCTTTCGGCAGGCTTGAGCGTTTCGGCTTCTCCCCGTCACCCAGCTGGACATAGGCGCCGAAGCGGCCGGATTTCAGGAACACCACGAGGCCGGTGTCCGGATCAACGCCAAGCTCGCGGTCGCCGGAGGGCGCCTCGCTGTCGTCCTGCTGGCCGATGGGGCGGGTGAAACGGCATTCGGGATAGTTGGAACAGCCGACGAAGGGGCCAAAGCGGCTGGTCTTCATGCTGAGCTGGCCCGAGCCGCAGGTCGGGCAGGTGCGCGGGTCGGACCCGTCGGCTTTCGTCGGATAGAGGAACGGCGCCAGCGCCGCATCCAGGTCGTCGAGCACCCGGCGGGTGGTGAGGCCGAGGATCTCTTCGGTCTTCGGGTGGAAGTCCTTCCAGAATTCCCGCAGCAGCACCTTCCAGTCGAGCTCGCCGGCTGAGACCTTGTCGAGTTTCTCTTCGAGATCGGCGGTGAAATCGTATTCGACGTAGCGCAGGAAGAACTCTTCCAGGAACACCGTGACCAGCCGTCCCTTGTCCTCGGGAATAAACCGGTTCTTGTCCATCCGCACATATTCGCGGTCGCGCAGCACGGTCAGCACCGAGGCGTAGGTCGAGGGCCGGCCGATGCCGAGCTCCTCCATCTTCTTGACCAGGCTGGCTTCCGAATAGCGCGGCGGCGGTTCGGTGAAATGCTGGTCGGCCCGGGTCGTGATCACCTTGGCCCGCGCGCCTTGGGTCACCGCCGGCAGCTTGGAGACCGCCTCCTCGTCCCCTGCCAGGCCGGGCGCATCGTCGCGGCCTTCCTCGTAGACCGCAAGGTAACCGTCGAACAGCGTCACGTCGCCGGAGGCCCGCAACGCCGTCTGGCCGTCGGCGCTGTCGAGATCGATGGTGGTGCGCTCGATCCGGGCGCTCTCCATCTGCGAGGCGATCATCCGCTTCCAGATCAGCTCGTAGAGCCGCCCGAGGTCGGCATCGAGGCGCAGTTTGCCGGGGTTGCGCGCCAGGCTGGTCGGGCGGATCGCCTCGTGGGCTTCCTGGGCGTTCTTAGCCTTGGTGGCATAGATCCGCGCCTTCTCCGGCACGTAGTCGCGGCCATAGAGCCCGCCGATCACGCTGCGGGCTTCATCCAAGGCCTCCGGCGCGGTCTGCACGCCGTCGGTGCGCATATAGGTGATCAGGCCGACGGTCTCGCCGCCGATGTCGATGCCTTCATAGAGCCTCTGGGCCGCCTGCATGGTGCGTTGCGCGTTGAATCCCAGCTTGCGGCTGGCCTCCTGCTGCAGGGTCGAGGTGGTGAACGGCGGCGGCGGCGAGCGCCGGGCGGGCTTCTTCTCGACGGCCGTGATGGTGAAGGTCGCGGCCTTGACCGCGTCGCGGGCGGCGAAGGCGGAGGTCTCGCCCCCCAGGTCGAACTTGGTGAGCCGTTTGCCCTCGTGCTTGGTCAGGCGGGCGACGAACGGGTCCCCGCCGGCGGAGACGTCGGCCTCGACGGTCCAGTACTCCTGGGTCCGGAAGGCCTCGATCTCCATCTCGCGGTCGACGATCAGCCGCAGCGTCACCGACTGCACGCGGCCGGCGGAGCGAGAGCCGGGGAGCTTGCGCCAGAGCACGGGAGAGAGGCTGAAGCCGACCAGGTAGTCCAGCGCCCGCCGCGCCAGGTAGGCGTCGACCAGCTGCTGATCGATCTGGCGCGGGTGGGCGATCGCCTCGGTGACGGCCTTCTTGGTGATGGCGTTGAAGGTGACCCGCTGGACGGTCTTGCCCTTCAAAACCTTGCGGGCTGTCAACGCCTCAAGCACGTGCCAGGAAATGGCTTCCCCTTCGCGATCCGGGTCGGTCGCGAGGATGAGGCCGTCAGCGTCTTTCATCGCGTCAGCGATGTCTTTCACCCGCTTGGACGCCCGCGCATCGACCTCCCAGGTCATCGCGAAATCGTTGTCCGGGGAGACTGACCCG
>JANXXA010000377.1 GCA_025350885.1 Phenylobacterium sp. | reverse complement strand
GTGCCCGCGCCGCGCGGCCATGCGGTGCAGGTTCGCGTCAATCTGGAGACCATGGCGGCGGACGGCTCGGCCCGGCCGGCCGGCGGCCTGCTCACCGCCTTTGAGCCGCCCTCGGGGCCGGGGATCAGGGTCGACGGCTTCGGCTATGCCGGCTACCGCACCAGCGCGCGGTTCGACAGCCTGCTGGCCAAGCTGATCGTCCATGCCGGTGCAGGCGGCCTCTCGCGCGCGGTTGCCAAGGCCTATCGCGCGCTCTCGGAATTTCGCATTGAGGGCTCGGCCACCAACATCGCCTTCCTGCAGAACCTGCTGGCCCGGCCGGAGGTGGCCTCGGGCGATATCCACACCCGCTATATCGAAGAGCAGATGGCCGACCTCGCCGGCGCGCCGCAGGCTCATCCCCGGCTCTATTTCGACGCCGCGGCGCGCGGCTCGGCGCCCCCGACGTCCCAGAAGGTCGGCTATCAGGTCGACGCCGGCGATCCGCTGGCGATCCTGGCGCTCGGCAGGCAGGAGGCCGAGGCGGTCGTCGAGGACGATGAGCCGGAGGGCCCCGAGGGGACCAGGCCCTTGCGCGCGCCACTGCAGGGGACGGTGATCAATATCTCCGTGGCCGTGGGCGATGAGGTCCGCGCCGGCCAGGCGCTGATGATCATGGAAGCCATGAAGATGGAGCATGTGATCTCAGCCGAGGTCTCCGGGATCGTGCGGCAGGTCACCGTGGCGGTGGGCGACACGGTGTTCGAGGACCATCCGCTGGCGTTCCTGGAGGAAGCGGAAATCGCCGGGGCTGGAGACCGGGACGAGGACGTCATTGATCTCGATTACATTCGCCCCGACCTGGCCGAGGTGCTGGAGCGCCACCGGATGACGCTCGACGCGGCGCGGCCGGACGCTGTGGCCCGCCGGCGCAAGACCGGCCAGCGCACGGCGCGCGAGAATGTCGATGACCTGCTGGATGCCGACAGCTTCGTCGAATACGGGCCGCTGGTGGTCGCCGCGCGGCGGCGGCGCCACAGCCTCGACGAACTGGTCGCCACCACGCCGGCTGACGGCATGCTGATGGGCCTGGGCTCAGTGAACGGCGACCGCTTCGCCGAGGATCGGGCGCGGTGTGCGGTGCTGTCCTACGACTACACCGTGCTGGCCGGGACTCAAGGGGCCAACAACCACTGGAAGCTCGACCGGATGAGCGAGCTGATCCACCGCTGGAAGCTGCCGACGGTGTTCTTCACCGAGGGCGGCGGCGGGCGGCCCGGCGACACCGAGGGCGGCGGCTTCACCCGCGGCTTCGAGTTCTGGGGCAAGCTCTCCGGGACCGTGCCGTTGGTGGGCGTCACCTCAGGCCGTTGCTTCGCCGGCAACGCCGCGATCCTGGGCTGCTGCGACGTGATCATCGCCACCAGGAACTCGGCGCTGGGCATGGGCGGCCCGGCCATGGTGGAGGGCGGGGGCCTGGGCGTGTTCCGGCCCGAGGAAATCGGGCCCGTCAAGGTGATGCAGGCCAACGGCACCATCGACGTGCTGGTCGAGGACGAGGCGGAAGCCGTCGTCGCGGCCAGGCAATATCTGTCCTATTTCCAGGGGCCGGTGACCGACTGGACGTGTGCGGATCAACGCCTGCTGCGGCGCGCGATCCCGGAGAACCGACTGCGGGTCTATGACATCCGCAAACTGATCGCGCTGATCGCCGACGACGGCTCGATGCTGGAGCTGCGGCCGAAGTTCGGCCTGGCCATGATCACCGCCTTCATCCGGGTGGAAGGCCGCCCGGTGGGGGTGTTCGCCAACAATCCGATGCATATCGGCGGGGCGATCGACTCAGACGCCTCCGACAAGGCGGCCCGTTTCATGCAGCTGTGCGAAGCCTTCGACATCCCGCTGTTGTCGCTGTCGGACACGCCCGGCAACATGGTCGGGCCGGAGGCCGAAAAGACCGGCCTGATCCGCCACTGCTCGCGGCTGTTTGTGATCGGGGCGAACCTGACCGTGCCGATCTTCTCGGTGATCCTGCGCAAGTCCTACGGGCTGGGGGCCATCGCCATGACCGGAGGCAGTTATCAGGCCTCGACCTTCTGCGTCTCCTGGCCGACCGGGGAGTTCGGCGGCATGGGGTTGGAGGGCTCGGTGAAGCTGGGCTACCGCAACGAGCTCACGGCCATCGAGGACCCGCTCGCCCGCAAGGCCAAGTTCGACGAAATGGTGGCGGCAGCCTACGCTGGCGGCAAGGCCCTGTCGCGCGGCTCCTACCCGTCGCTCGACGACATCATCGACCCGGCCGATACGCGCCGGTGGATTGTCGGCGGACTGAAGGCCATGCCGCCGATCGCGCCGCGCACGGAAAAGAAGCTGCGCTGGGTGGACAGCTGGTAGCGCGCCGCGTCAGGACTTGGCGTTGCTGCTCCAAGGGCGGCGTTCGTGGCGGGTCGGGGGCAAGGGACGCTGACGGGGCCTCGGGCGCAGGCGGCGTAGCATGGCGCGAAGGGACGCCATCGCGTTGGCCGTCGCCGGCCTGGCGAGGCAGTGGTCGAGCTTGATTGGCATGCGAGATCTCGAGGGGCCGTCAACGTCCTGTCGCGTCGAGGAAGCCCTTCAACCGACCCTGCGGTAAGGTGCAGCGACGTGCAGCGGCGCGCACGGTGTTGCGGGCCTCAGTGCGGGACGTAGGTCCTGAGCACGTCCTCGATGATCCGCTCCAGCTGGCCCAGGGTGTTGCAGGACTTGGCCACGTGGGTGAAGCGCTGGTAGCGGTACATGACGCTGTCGCCCTGGCCCCAATAGCTTTCGGGCTCCGGGTTGAGCCAGATCACCGCCCGCGCGCGTTGCTGGATCAACTGCATCAGGTCGATCCGAGGGTCGGCGAAGTTCGACCGGCCGTCGCCCAGGAAAATCACCGTGGTGTGGCGGTCAACGCCGTCCAGGTGGTTCTCGCAGAAGTCTTCCAGCGCCTTGCCATAGTCGGTCTGCTGGAAGCCGATGGTCTGCAGCACCTTGAGGATCGCGCCTTCCACCCCGTGGTCATCGAGGATGGCGTTGACCGGGATCAGCCGGCCGGAGAAGGCGTAGGCGTCCAGGTGATCGACCACATCGTTCAGCGAATAGAGGAAGGTCAGCAGGAACTGGGCCGCGGCCGCCACGGACTTGGAGACGTCGCAGATCGCCACGATCGAGGGCTTGTCGATCTTCTTGATCTTCCAGGCGATCTGAAAGGGCACCCCGCCGTGAGCCATCGAGCGGCGCAGCGTCTTGCGCACGTCCAGGTGGCCGCGGTTGGCGCGATGGCGGCGGCGCGAATAGCGGTCGGCCAGCCGCTTGGCCATGCGCCTGACCAGCGCCTGCATCATCACCAGGTCCACGGGGTCGATGCCGCCGTCGGCGTTGAGCGCCTTCTTGGCCAGCATCTCCTCGCGCAGCGCCTTGCCGGAGCCGGCCGCATAGAGCGCATGCTGGCGCTCGACGAAGCGCTGCGCCTCGCCGGCCAGCGCCTTGCGCGCGGCGTCCAGGCGTTCCGTCAGACCCTGGTGCTCCGGCATTTTCCGGGCGCCGGCGATGATCGCCTCGATCTCGGCAAGGCCCATCTCGTCGAGCAGCCGCCGCGTCATCCGGCTGCGCTGGGTGGAAAGGCGGATCTCGGCCACGCCGGCGCGGCGCGCGGCGTCCTCCATGGCCTGGGCCACGGCTGCGGCGTCGCCGGCCAGCAGCATCCGGGCCAGGGCTGAGTCCGCGACGCCCGGGGGGTCCTCGCCCGGCCGGCGCTCATCATCCTTGGGGGGTGGCGCCAGGTCGAGCGCGGTGCGGGTGAAGAAGGTCTCGAAGGTCGCATCGAAGCGGCCGACCTCGTCGCGCGACTTGGCCAGCGTGGCGCACAGCGCGTCCTTGAACAGTTCGCGGTCGCCATAACCCACCGTCGCCACAGTGCGCGCCGCGTCGATCGCCTCGGCCGGCGAGACCTTCACGTCGGCAGCGCGCAGCGCGCGCAGGAATTCCTCCAGCGTGTGCTGCATCCTACCTCCCCCATCGCGGCAGCGATGGCGGGAGGGGGACCGCGCGCCGAGCGCAGCGAAGAGCGGGTGGTGGAGGGGGCGAGCCCCTGTTGCTGAGTTGACGACAGCCAGTGCGCCCCGCCGAGCTTGAGGTTTGCCCCCTCCACCCCTCGCTCTTTGGCGAGCGGTCCCCCTCCCGCCGCTGCGCGGGGGAGGTGAGGATTTGGCGCATGATCCTCATCACCGCCTGTGCAGCAGCTCGACGATCTGCGGTTCCACGGCAACGATGTCCTGCTCGAACTTCAGGATCACGTTCAGCGTGTCGCGCACCATGCCCGAATCCAGGCTGTCGGCGTGCAACAGGACCAGGGCGCGGGCCCAGTCCACCGTCTCCGAGATCGACGGCGCCTTGCGCAGGTCCAGCGTCCGCAGGGACTGGACGAACGCCACCAGCTGGGTGGTCAGCGTCGCCTCGATGCCCGGCACCCGCGTGGCGACGATCCGCTCCTCCAGCGCCGGCTCCGGCAGCGGGATGTGCAGGTGCAGGCAGCGGCGCTTCAGCGCATCGCCCAGGTCGCGGACGTTGTTGGACGTCAGGAACACCAGCGGCGGGGTCTTGGCGACGATCACTCCCAGCTCCGGCACCGAGACCTGATAGGCCGACAGCACCTCCAGCAGAAACGCCTCGAACGCCTCGTCCGACTTGTCGATCTCGTCGATCAGCAGCACGCAGCCGTCGTCGTGGCGCAGCGCCTGCATCAGTGGCCGGGGCTCCAGGAAAGGCTCGGAGAAGAACAGGTCGCCCATGCCGTGCAGGCGATCCATGGCCGCGTCCATATCCGGCGCATCGGCCAGCGCCACGCCCATCCGGTCCTTGAGGATCTGGGTGTAGAGCAGCTGCTTGCCGTACTTCCACTCGTACAGCGCCTTGGACTCGTCCAGGCCCTCGTAGCACTGCATGCGGATCAGCGGCAGGCCCAGCAGGTTGGCGGTGGAGAGCGC
>JANXXA010000368.1 GCA_025350885.1 Phenylobacterium sp. | reverse complement strand
GCCGAGGCGGACTTCCGCGAGTCGATCCGTCTGTCCCAGGCCATGGGCGCCATCGCCTTTGAACTGCGCGCGGCGGTCAGTCTGGCCGGCCTGCTGCGGCGACGGAGCGAGGCCGGCCTGGCGCGCGCGCTGCTGGCGCCGCTCTACGCCCGGTTCACCGATGGCCTCCAGGCCCGGGACCTGGTCGAGGCCAAGGCGCTGCTCGACGAGCTCGGCGCCTGACCAACCGCTATCTGCGCGACAGCTCCCGCGTATGATCGACCAGCGCCAACAGAAGGCCGGGGTCGGCGGAATGCAGATGAGCCTCCCATTTGGCCTCCGCCGCCAGCTGGTCGAGATGGGCCTCGGCCGCGGGCAACTGAGCCCGCATCGCCAGAGAGATGCGCGACAGGTCGTCTGGCGTCGGACTTGGTTTGCAGAACAGCGCCGAGATCGCCGGATCGCGGATCGCCAGGGACGCCGGCAGGGTCAGGATACCGTCGCGCAGATCCTCCTCGCCGCCGCCACCCAGCGATTCCAGCCCCTTGACGTCGCCTACGTCGTCGCAGCCGTGATAGAGCACGCCCAGCAGGTGGCCGAACTTGCGCAGCCGCTCATCGCGCGTGGCCAGGCAGGCGCAGGTCTCGAACATCGAGCCGGTGTCCTCGCTGGCGATCTCCTGCCAGTCCTCCAGACCCAACGGCTGGCGGCGCAATCGCCACTGGGCGCATTCAGCCACGCCCAGGCGCTTCAGCAGGTCGGAGAACAGCCGCACGTCATAGGGGTCGTCCGCCGAGAGCGTGTAGCCATCGGCGGCGATATAGCCCGACGCCATCAGCGCCGGCAGCAGGCCGAACTTCTTGTGCAGTGTCGCCTTGCCCCGCCGCTCGTCGGACTCATCGAGGATGTCGTCGATGATCAGCGAGACGTTGTGCATCATCTCGAGCACCGCCGCGGATCGGATGATCGCGTCCGGAATGCGGTCCTTGGAAATTGCGCGGTGGCAGCTGAAGATCGTCAGGGGTCGGAAATACTTCGATCTGGCCACGAACTGCCAGTCGAGCAGCGGCTGCATCTCGCGGCTGGCGCCGGCGATCCAGCGATCGATCACCGCGCGCAGGCGGTCGATCTCGTCGTTGAAGCCCAACTCGGCGATGATGTCCGCGGTCGTGGTGTCTGACATTCTGGTTCCTTGAATTTCCGGCGATACGCGGCCGGGCGCGGCATCAGGTCTTGGCCCGCCAACGCCGCTGATGCGGCATCGAGACTTGCGCCGGATCGGGGCCGGCAGAGCGCGTGGCGGCATAGGCGGCCTGGGCCGTCTGAAGGGCCTGGCCTGCGAACGCGGAGAACGCCGCCACCAGACCGGGCCCTGGCGGAGCCGCCCCGGCCGGCGACGCCTCGCCTCGAGAAGGCTGGCGCGATGAGATATCCTGCAGCAGGTCGCCGAACGCCGCCAACGCCTGGGCGCCCAGATCGGCGAGCGCGCTTGAAGTCGACACAAGGGTCTCGCTCGTCGGCGCCCCCTCGCCCGCTGCGGCGTCGGCCACGACATTCTTCGCCAGCCAGTAGGCGGTCTTCCACCAGTCCAGCGCGAAGGTCAGCGGCAGGGCGACCACCGCGGTGGTCGGGGAATAGGCATCGGCCGGCAGATCGCTTTCCCTTCTGCTGCCGGCGTCCAGCGCCGCTGACCACGCGGTTGCCCCATAGGCGAAGGGCAGCAGGGCCAGCTTGGCCGCCAGCAACATCTTGGCGCTGTAGACCTCGTGGCAGGCGATCATGATGGGCTCGCCTCGCGGCGCCGATCGGCCGACGGCGTCTTGTGCCTGCAACGCCTGGGCGGCCAACAGCCCGCTCTCAACGGCGGCCTCGACAGTCGCCATGTCCACGTTGGTCTGGCAGAAATCGCCGGCGAAGAAGACGCAAGGCAACACGTCAGGATAGGCGGCCAGCGGGCGCCACTCCCAGCTGTCGACATCGTTGATGAACAGCTTGTTGTCGTCGTTGGAGCGATAGTGGGTTTTCTCCCAGCAGATGTCGCTCGCGGGATCGCCCCAATGGGCGCCCGGCTCGAACACCGGCAGGTAGCCGTGCAACCGCCGGATCATCAGGTGTCCCCGTTCCAGAGGATCAAGCGAGGGGATCGCGTCACCGTCTGATGCGGCCAGCACCAGCGCCGTGCGCCCCGCGAGGTCCGGATCGCCGGTCCAAAGCTGGGAGATATCCAGGGCTGTCAGGTCGAAGTCGGACTCGGCGAACCCCACCTGCTCCTTGGGAACGCCCGGCAGGATCTTGTTGAAATAGACATCGACCACCGGGATCGCCACGCTCTGGAACCGCTGTAGCCCGGCCAGGTGCGGCAGGCGATCAACGATACGTGCGCCCGGCTCGCCGGTCATCACCAGGCTCGCAAGCGCCGGACCCGGCACCGCCAGGACAACGTAGTCGGCCTGCGCCGCTACCCGCGGCTCTGCCGCCCGGCCATTGCGCGCCGGGCTTGGCTCGAGCGCGATCACCGGCTTGCCATCGACGATCTGCACCGAACGCACACGGGTGTCGCGGCGGATCTCGCAGGTAAGCTTTGCCTCCAGCGGCTTGATGATCCGTTCATAGAGGCTGCCCTTCAGCAGCCAGCAGAACGGCGTCGGAAACGGGAAGCTCAGGGTGTGTTTGATGAAGTCCTGGTAAGAGGCGGCCGCGGTCGTGTCGCTCTGGATCGACCAGATCACCATCAGCATGTAGTTCTGCAGCTTGGCCACGGCTTCGGTGGCGTAGCCCCGCGAGTAGATGAACCCATTGACGTCCAGCCGGTCGATCTGGTCGGACTGCTTGCGATTGAACGCGTGCGACGCCAGATCGAGAATCGAAAAGCCCAGCAGGAACATTTCCGGCGCCGGCAGCACGCCTGATCCAAGATTGGCCAGCACCGCCCGGAGGGTCGTCGCGTTCTGCAGTTCAAGGAACTCCGGATCGCCCTTCCTGAGCAGCTTTACCCCCTGGCGAGGCTCAAAATTTTCCGCGCGCGACAGGCCAAGGTCGTCCTCGAACAGCGCCCAGAAGTTCACGTACCATTCGCAGAACATGTGCGGATAGACGTCGTGGTGGACGCCATTGACCTGCTGCGACGACAGGTTGCCGCCAAGCGTCTCGGTCGCCTCATAGAGCGTGACCTGGAAGCCGCGCTGAGAGAGCCGCAGCGCCGCCGTCAGGCCAGCCAGGCCCGCCCCCACGACGGCGACGCGCGCACCGTCAGCCATGGGGGGATCGGGTAGAGGCGCGGGACCGGCCATCTCAACGGCCCTTGCGAGCGGCCTGCACCGCATTGACCAGCTGACCGGCGAACACGCCCAGGGCCGAAGCCAGGCCGCCAGCGGCTGGCGCGGAGGCGGTCTTCAGAGTCGGTGCGGACGCCCACAGGCCCTTGACGCCCAGGCCGACCGGCGTGTCCGCCGCATCAACCCCTTCGACCCCGCTTTCATGGGCGCTTTTGCGCAGGCTTCGGTCGAGCCAGTAGGCTGTTCGCCACCAGTCCACCGCGAAATTGAGCGGCAGCAGCAGCGCATAACGCCCGCGCGAATAGGCCGCCACGGCGTCGGCGTTGGCCTTGCGGCCGGCCACCGCCGCCTCCACCGCCGACCAGGCCGAAGCCGCATAGGCCACCGGCAACAGCGCCAGCTTGGCCGCCAGGAAGGTGGCGTCGCTGAACACCTTGTGTGGCGTCAAGGCGATCGGCGCCTGCGCCATCCGCTGCTTCGCGCCGGGGGCCATTTCCACCTGCTGCAGCGCCCTGGCCGCCATCACCCCGCTCTGCACGGCGGCCTCCACCGTGGCCATGTCGACGTCGGTCTGGCACACGTCGCCGGCGAAGAATACGGTCGGCAGCGCCGCGTAGGCCGCGTGCGGCCGCCAGATGCGGCTACCCACATCGTTGACGAACAGCAGGTGGCTGTTGTTCTGGCGCACCGTGGTCCTGATCCAATCGATGTCGGTGCTGTCGCCCCAGGCCGCGCCGAGATCAAAGTGCAGG
>JANXXA010000348.1 GCA_025350885.1 Phenylobacterium sp. | reverse complement strand
GTTGGGCCGGGTGAGGCTGGGCTGCCCGAACCGGCGTTCCGCCGCCTCGGTGTTCGCCCGGGCGATATCGTTGAGGTGGCCGCGGCGCGAACGCCCAGGACCGTGGACGCGCTACGGGCCAAGATTTCCGGCGAGGCCCTTTCGGCGGCGGACTATGCGCAGATCGCGCTGGACTTGGCGGCGCACCGCTGGTCGGACATGGAGATCGCCGCCTTCCTCGTGGCCTGCGCCAGCTTCATGACGCCGGATGAGACCCTCTGGCTCTGCCGGGGGATGGTGGCGGCGGGCGGCCGGCTGACCTGGCCGCGGGCTCTGGTTGTCGACAAGCACTGCATTGGCGGCATCCCGGGTAACCGTACCTCATTGGTCGTGACCCCTATTGTGGCGGCCCACGGGCTGCTTATGCCCAAGACCTCCTCACGCGCCATCACCTCGCCCGCCGGCACAGCGGACACCATGGAAGTCCTGGCCCGCGTTGACCTTGACGAAGCCGAGATGCGCGCCGTGGTCGAGACCTGCGGCGCCTGCATCGTCTGGGGCGGCCGGGTCGATCTCTCGCCAGCAGACGACGTCCTGATCTCCGTGGAACGGCCGCTCGGCATCGACACCCCCGAACAGATGGTCGCCTCGATTCTTTCGAAAAAGGCTGCAGCGGGCTCAACCCATCTGGTGCTCGATATCCCCGTCGGCCCGAGCGCCAAGGTCCGCGATCAACGCTCTGCGCTGCGACTGAAGAAGCTCTTCGAATATGTCGCGGCCCCGCTGGGATTGTCGATCGACGTCCTGTTGACCGACGGCCGTCAACCGATCGGCCGTGGCGTCGGACCTCTGCTCGAAGCGCGCGATGTCCAGGCCGTGCTGCAGAACCGAAGCCAGGCACCGGCCGATCTGCGCGAGAAGGCCATCCGGCTGGCGGGCCGCCTGCTTGAACATGACCCAGCCCTGCGCGGCGGCGCCGGGGAACGGCGCGCGCGGGAGCTCCTGGAGAGCGGCGCGGCGCATCGCAAGATGGACGAGATCATAGCCGCGCAGGGTCCGCCGCCGATCCGCGTCCAGATGGGTTCCCTCGTCGAAGAGGTGGCGGCGCCCCGCACCAGCGCGGTGACCGCCGTCGACTGCCTGCGCATCGCCTCCGTCGCGCGCCTGGCAGGCGCGCCGACGGACCCCGGAGCGGGCCTGGATCTGCTGGTGCGCGTGGGGGACCGGGTGGAGGCGGGTCAGCCGCTCTATCGCATACACGGCTCGGAGCCTTCCGACTTCGCCTTCGCGGTTGAGGCGGCCGCAGAGATCAGCGGCGTGGAGCTCGCGCCATGACCACCGCGGTCTACGCCTTCGAGGCGGATCAAGGACCGGCGTCGCGCCTGGCGATGGCCCTGAGCGCCCCACTACGCCAGATTAGCCTTCACACGCTCCCGGACGGCGAAAGCCTGCCCTCGGTTTCGCCGGCGACACGGACCGTACTTCTCTACCGCGCGCTCGATCAGCCGGACGACAAGCTGATGCCCCTGTTGTTGGCCGCCGACGCCCTGCGCCGCGCAGGGGCCGAGCGGCTGGTGCTTGTCGCCCCCTATCTGCCCTATCTGCGTCAGGATGCTGTGTTCGCTCCCGGGCAGCCGCTCAGTCGCGACGTCCTCGGCGGATTGCTCGGCCAAGCCTTTGATGGCGTCGTCACCGTCGAACCGCACCTGCACCGGACCCTCGATCTCACGCCGATCTTCAGAGATACGCCGGTCCTGTCGCTTTCCGCCGCCGGACTGCTGGCCGAGGCGATGGGGCGACGCGGCCAACCCGTGATCGTCGGTCCGGACTCCGAATCCGAGCCATGGGTGACCGACATCGCCAAGCGCCTGGAGGCGCCGTGGGTGATCGCCCACAAGACGCGGCATGGCGATCGCGACGTCGACGTGACCCTACCCGGCGACGCCAAAGCCTCAGGACGCAGGACGGTCGTCGTCGACGACATCTGCTCGAGCGGCGCCACGCTCATCGCAGCGACGCAGGCCCTTCGCGCGGCGGGCGCCAAGTCGGTCGAAGTGGTCGTTGTCCACGCCCTTTTCGGGCGTGGGGTCGCTCGGGCGCTGCGCCGCGCCGGGGCACGCTCTGTGATCAGCGCCGACTCCTGCGGTCACCGGGCAAACAGCCTTCACCTCGCGCCGCTACTGGCGCACGCCCTTACCTCGGAGATGGACAGATGACCCTCAAACTGACGTTCCACGGCGCCGCCGGGTGCGTCACCGGATTCTGCGCGCTTCTGGAAACCGATCACGCCCGGATTCTGGTCGACTGCGGGATGTTCCAGGGATCAAAGACGCTGAAGGCCTTGAACTATGGGGACTTCCCGTTCGACGCGCGCTCGATCGATGCGGTGCTGCTGACGCACGCGCACATCGACCACTCCGGGCTCCTGCCGAAACTGACGAAGGCCGGTTTCCGCGGCCCGATCCACGCCACTGCGGGCACCCGCGATCTCTGTGAGATCATGCTGGCCGACTCTGGTGGGATTCAGGAGAGCGAGGTGCGGCAGCTCAACCGGCGCAACCAGCGGCGGGGCCGCGCGGAGGTAAAAGCGATCTACACCGTCCGCGATGCCGCGCTCTGCCTGGAGCAGTTCAAGAAGGTGAAGCTGGGAGAAACCCTTATCGTCGCCCCGGGGGTGATAGCGATCTACTGGGAGGCCGGCCACATTCTCGGCTCCGCCTCCATCGAGGTGCGCGTGGAGACGGAGGCAGGCGTCGAGACGCTGTTGTTCTCCGGCGATCTCGGTCCCGGCGGCCGCGACCACGCGCCCGATCCAAAGGGTCCGAGCAGTATCGATTATCTGATTGTGGAATCGACGTACGGCGACCGCGAACGCATCGACCTGGCCGGTCCCCCGCGCCGCGCGTTGCTGGCCAAGGAATTGAACGACGCCCACTGCGCCGGGGGCCCACTATTGATCCCCGCCTTTGCGGTGGAGCGCTCCCAAGAGCTTTTGGCCGACCTGCTCACTCTGATGGATGAGCGCCAGGTCCCCGAAGCCGATATCTTCCTGGACTCCCCCCTGGCGATCGAGGCGACGGAGATCTTCCAGCGGCGCGGCTGGAACCGCGCCACGGACTCCAATCCGTTCGAGCGCCTCAGCAACAGCGGCCGGCTGAAATTCCTGCGCGACCCCGGCGAAAGCGACCGGCTTGAAAGCTTGAGCGGCTGGCACATCATCGTCGCCGCCAGCGGCATGTGCGATGCGGGCCGCGTGCGCAAACACCTGAAACGCCTGCTTTGGCGACGCCAGGCGACCGTCCTGCTTTCGGGTTATCAAGCGGCCGGCACCCTGGGCCGCATTCT
>JANXXA010000333.1 GCA_025350885.1 Phenylobacterium sp. | reverse complement strand
CCGTGATTGACGCTCTCATGGCTGGCGAACTCCTTGCCGATGGGGCGGTACTGGCCAGCGTCATCGGTCATCAGGGCCGACTTGCGGCTGACGTTCTTGAACATGATCGGCCCAAGGGTCTTGCCGGTGACGTTGGCGACGTGGAACGAGCGGGCCGACCCGTCGCGCTCGACCAGGGTGACAACCTTTTTCTTGGCGTCGGCCGCCAGATCGCGGGGCAGGCGCTTGTGCTTATGCTTATTGGCTTCTTTGCCACCGATATAGGTTTCGTCGGCTTCGACCGTCTTGCCCTCGCCGCCGATGGGCGACTTGGCGACGGGGTTCATCGCCTCGCGGATGCGGTGCGCCATGAACCACGCGGTTTTGTAGGTCACGCCTAGCGTGCGGTGCAGCTGATGAGCGCTGACGCCCATCTTGGACGAAGCCATTAACCAGAACGCCAGCATCCACTTGGCGAGGCCGATGTGGCTGCGCTCGAACACGGTGCCGACGGTGACGGTGAACTTGGTGCGGCAAGCCTTGCAGATGTAGGTTCCGGGCTTCGTGCTCTTGCCGCCAAGCAGGGTGACTTGCTCGCACTCGCCGCAATGCGGGCAATACGCGCCATCGGGCCAGCGCTGCGCTTCAAGGTGAAGGCGGGCAGCTTCGTCGTCGTGGAAGATTTTCGCGGTCAGGTTCATCGGCTTGTCCTCTGAAGGCCAAACTATTCCGATGGGTCTGTTCCGTAAAGTATATAACTTCCCGCTTTCGCTGAGAACAGCGGCGACTGACGTCCCGCGCCAGACTTTCCACAACCGAAGGAGTTTTCCGATGCCCAAAGCGTCTTCGCCTTACTATGTCCTGCCCGCCACCAAGGCGATCCGCCGGGACGGGACGGTGACGCATGTGCGCTACGGCAAGGCCGTCGCCGAGGAGATCTGTCGCCGGATCGCCATGGGCGAGATGTGGTTCAAAATCTGCAACACCGGGCGGCTGCCCAGCTACACCACGCTCTATGCCTGGGTGCGCAAGTATCCGGATTTCGCCGAGGGCTATGCCCAGGCGCGCGAGATGGCCGCCGACCTGCGTGCCGATAGGGCGTTGGTGGTGGCCGAGGAATCGACGGCGGCGACCGTGCAGTCCGACCGGCTGCGGGTGGGCGCATTGCAATGGCGGGCGGCCAACGGCGCGCCCAAGCGGTATGGCTCCAGGGCAAGTGCGGCCGACCGCGAGGACGCCGCGCCGATGCGAGAGATCGTCATCCGCGTGCGCCAGTTCGAACGGCTGATCGGCGACGACGGCCGGGCCTATACGCGCGAAATCCCGCTGCCCCGGGACGACGAAGCGTGACGCCCCTACGGTTCGACGCGCCGCTGACCTGGAAACCGCGTGAGCATCAGGTGGCGCTGTGGCAGTATCTGACCGGCGGCGGCAAGCGGGCCGACGTGGTGGCGCATCGGCGGTGGGGCAAGGACGAGGTGGCGCTTCACTGGGCGGCGCTGGCGGCGGCCGAGCGGGTCGGCAACTACTGGCATCTGCTGCCGCAGGCTGCTCAGGGGCGCAAGGCGATCTGGCAGGCGGTGAACCCGCACACCGGCAAACGGCGGATCGATGAGGCCTTTCTGAAAGAGGCGCGCCGCAAGCGGTACAACGACGAAATGCGTCTGGAGCTGGGCAATGGTTCGACCTGGCAGGTGGCCGGCTCGGACAACTTTGACAGCCTGGTAGGTTCTTCGCCGGCGGGCGTGGTGTTTTCCGAGTGGGGTTTGTCCAAGCCCGACGCCTGGAGCTACATCCGGCCGATCCTGGCCGAGAACGGCGGCTGGGCGATGTTTCTGTGGACGCCGCGCGGGCGAGGGCACGCCACTCGGGCATTCGAGAGCCGAGCGCTGCGGCCCGCCGAATGGTTCACCTTGAAGTCGCCGGTGACGCAGACGCAGGTCTACAGCGCGAAACAGCTGGCGCGCGAGCGGGAGGAGCTGGTGGCCGAGATGGGCAGCGAGGAGGAGGGCGAGGCGCGGTTTGCTTCGGAATATCTGGTGGACTTCGACACCACCACGCCGGGGGCCTATTACGGCGGGCTGCTGGCCGAGGCCGAACGGGACGGGCGGATCGGCCGCGTGCCGCACGATCCGGCGCTGAAGGTCGACACCGCCTGGGACCTGGGCATCGACGACTATACGGCGATCTGGTTCTTCCAGCAGGTCGGACGCGAGGTGCGGGCCATCGACTATTTCGAAACCTCCGGCGAGGGGCTGGATGCGATCGCGCGCCGGGCGCTGGGCGCCAAGCCCTATGTCTATGGGACCCACCACCTGCCGCATGACGTAAAGGTGCGTGAGTTGGGCGCGGCGGGGCGCTCGCGGCTGGAGAGCCTGGACGGGCTGGGGGTGCGGCCGATCTCGGTGGGAGCAGCGATGGACCCGCACAACCGGATCAACGCCGGCCGCCTGATGATCCCGATGACCTGGTTCGACGCCGGGGCCTGCGCCGGCGGGCTGGAGCGGCTGCGCGGCTATCGCAAACGCTGGCGGCGCGAGACGGGCAGCTATGGCGGACCGCTGCACGACGCGGCCAGCCACGGCGCCGATGCCTTCGGCGAGTTCGCCGCCAATCGCGCGGGCGGGGCCGCGGCGCGGCAGGCCAGCCGCCCGAGGTCGATGCAGCCATTGGGCTGGATGGGGTAAGGGGCGGCCGGCGGGGGTTCGCGCCCATTAACCCGACCTTGGCGAACCAAGTTCATAGTCGTGCCGATGGTGTCCCAGATGCTCGACGCGTGGTTCGATGAGCGCTTTTCGGCGGCCTGCGCGCGCAGCGTGATGTTCACGCCGCTGCGTGTGGGTCTGGCGCTGCTGGTTTTCGCCCTGATCTCGATGAGCTTGGATCCGGCGGTGGCGGGGATCTGGGTGGCCGTGGTGCTGGCGGCGGAGATACCGCTCTACATCGCGCTGCGGCCGGTGGCGGCGGGCGCGCCGCCCGGCCGGGCGCGGTCCTGGGCCTGCATGGCCGCTTTCGCCCTGACCGTGCTGGGGTGGAGCGCGGCCGGCGTGATCCTTTGGCGATCGCCCAACCCGGCCTGCCAGCTGGCGAGCGCCGCCCTGTTCGCCGGTCAATTGCTCTATATCGAGACCCACTATGGACGCTCTCCGGGCACCCTGCTGCCGGCGCTTCCGGCGCTGCTGATCACCGCGCTGATTGCGCTGGTGGTTCCGCACTATCGCGGCGCCGATCAGCTGTTGGTGGCCACTGCGATGGTGGCGATCGTCGGCCACGCCCTGGTGAGCATCTGGATCGGCCTGAAGGAGACCCGCGAACTGATGGCCGCCAACGCCGCCATGGCGCGCGCCAAGGAGGAGGCCGAGATGGCCAGCCGCGCCAAAAGCGCCTTCCTGGCAACCATGAGCCACGAGATCCGCACACCGCTGAACGGGGTGTTGGGCATGGCCCAGGCGATCGCCGCCCAGCCCCGGCTGCCCGGAGCGGTGCGCGAGCAGGTGGCGGTGGTGCGCGAGTCCGGCCGCGCCCTGCTGGCGATCCTCAACGACATCCTGGACCTGTCGCGGGTGGAGGCGGGCAAGCTGGAGTTGGAGGCCATCGCCTTTGACATCGGCGAGTTGGCCGACGGCGCGCTCCGGACCTTCGAACCGTTGGCGCGGGCCAAGGGGCTGACGCTGGCGCTCGCGGTCGCCGCTGACGCCGCGGGTGTCTATCAGGGCGACCCGACGCGGGTGCGCCAGATCCTCTACAACCTGATCTCCAACGCGCTGAAGTTCACCGAGGCCGGTCGGATCGAGATCGACGTGACGCGGGACAAACGGGCGGGGGATGGCGACGGGGTGCGGGTGCAGGTGACCGATACCGGCGTCGGCATCGAGGCCGAGGCTCTGACACGGCTGTTTTCGAAGTTCGAGCAGGCCGATGCCTCGACCACCCGGCGCTATGGCGGGGCGGGGCTGGGGCTGTCGATCTGCCGCGAACTGGTCGAGCTGATGGGGGGCTCGATCACGGCCAAGAGTTCGCCGGGGCAAGGCGCGGTGTTCACCGTGCGGCTGCCGATGCCGCGGGTGGGCGATGTGCTGTGC
>JANXXA010000216.1 GCA_025350885.1 Phenylobacterium sp. | reverse complement strand
TGCGCCAGTCCCAACGACAGCGCGACAGCCAAGACCGAGCCGCCGCAGAAATATCTGCTCTTCAACATGTCGGGTTCCTCCCCCTGATGGGCGGCGTCCTCGTCTGATGCGAGGCATTCGTCCGCAATAAGCCACAATCATCTGACGGCTTCACCGTCAGCGCCAGTGATTTTCTGGTGCGACACATCGCGCCGCCGGGCTAAAAACGCTCCGTCCTGCGCGGGGCGCCTGACGTAGGGTCTTCGCGAGGCGCGATCATTGGCGGTCTGTTGCAAAAACGTCGCGGCGGAATGCCGGTCCGCGCCGTGGGCGACTCAAAAACAAGGGCGCCGCCGACGATGCCGGCGACGCCCTGGTCATGGATGAGGCGGATCTAGAAGCGCTTCTGCAGGCCCACCTTGAAGGTCCGGCCCAGCGGGTTGCCGATGAACGGATCGTAGCTCAGCTCGATGCGCGCCTTGGAAGGCTCGGTGTCGAGCACATTGAACACCGTGGCGGTGATCGTGTAGTCGCGCGGCAGCGCCAGGCGGTAGGTGACGTCGTGCGAGATGAAGGACCGCACCTTCAGGCCCCTGCTGGTGAGCAGGCAGTTGGTCGCAATGCCCCCCAGCGCGTTGGCCACGTTGCAGTTGGTCGAGGGCCCGGTCTGGACCGTGGTCGGACCGCGATTGTCCTTGGCGCTGTCCACATAGTTCAGCGTCCAGCGCAGGTTGTGCGGGCCGCGGCTGTAGTCGGCGTAGAACAGGCCGCGCCACTTGGGAATGGTGCCGGGCAGGCGGTCGTAGTTTGTGAAGCCGGCCGCTTGGTAGGCCGGCGAAACCGTGATCCCGCCGAACGCGAAGGCATCCTGCTTGTAGTTGAGGATATAGCTGACATTGCCGCCCAGCTCGACGTTCCCGTCCAGGACGTCGTCGAACCGGTAGGTGACATCGGCGTCGATACCGTCGGTGCGCACCGTCGGCCCATTGGTGGTGTCGGAACGCACGCGGGCGATGTCGTTGCCCACCGTCACGCCCTGGGTGCAGGCGTTGTTGTTGTTGAAGGTGATCAGACCCCGCAGCGGACTGGCGCAGTTGACCGTCTGACTGCCGTTACCGGTGCCGGCGACCGCGGTGGCGACGATGTTGGCCGGCACGTTGACGATCTGATTGTCGAGCTTGTAGCTCCAGTAGTCGATTGTCGCGGTCAGGTGATCGGTCTGGATGATGGCGCCGATGCTGTAGGTCAGCGCCTTCTCAGGTCCGGTAGCGGGATTGCCGAAGAAATCGACCGACTTGAAGTTGTTGCCGGCCGAGGTGATCCCAGACAGGCCTGTCGAGCCGGTGGGCGCCACATTGCCCGCCGTCGGACCGCGGAACGAGGTGCCGACCGACCCGCGAAGCGCGATCCAATCGGTCAGCTTCCACTTGGCCCGGAACTGCGGATTGGTGGTCGATCCGGTCTGGCCGCCATAGTCCTCATAGCGGACGGCCAGCTGGGCGTTGATCGCGTCTGAGACCGGGATGTTCAGCTCTCCGAACGCGGCCCAGACGCTCTGTTCCAGGCGCAGCGGGATGTTCTGGCCGAGGAAGATATAGGGGCCAGTCTTGAACGCGCAGGTGGTCACGCCCGACACCGGGCAAGGCGTGACGTTGGCGTCGTAGAAGGGACTGCCCAGCGACTGCTCGTAGGTGATCTTGCGGTATTGCGTCCCTGCCGCCCAGCCGATCTCGCCCCCGGGCAGGGTGAACGGCAGCTTCCCGTTCAGCACGGCGTCGGCGATGAAGGTGGTCTGGGTGGCCAGGAACTTCTGCCGGTCGAACAGCGAGGCCACGAGCGCCGGGCCGTTGGCGTTGGCCGACACGAAGCCGGGGTTGACTAGGCCGCGGGCCGGGTTGCCGGGGTAGGCGTTGGAGAACGGGTTGTAATACTGGCACCCGCCCGCACCGGGCGTCGCGCCGGTGCAGCCGGGACCGCCCAGGCCGTTCAACGCGCGTTGCAGGCGGTCGATGAGAATGTCGGTGGTCTGCTGGTCCTGCCACTCGCGGATGTAGGAGCCGCCCACGGTGTAGCCGATGTCGGCGATGCCGGTGTCGCCTTTGAGGTTGGCCGAGACCCGGAACTCTTCGTATTTGCGGCTGCCGCTCTGTCCGCCGAGGCCGCCGGTGGAATTGTTGCCGCCGTTGGCGAATGGCCGCCACAGGGTCGCCAGCGCGCTTTGCGCCACGCCGTTGAGCGCGCTGTTGCCGGTCTGAGCCAGGAAGGTTGAGAACCCTGGGTTGGACGCCGGGACGCTGTAGACGTTGACGCTGCCCGGGCCGTTGGGGCCGGAGGTCGGCGGATAGCCTGGCGAGAAGCGGATCGCGGGGATCGAGGTCTGAGCGTAAAGCGCCTCAATGTGGAAATCGGACTTGTCGCCGACCTTGGCGTTGAACTCGCCATAGGCCTGATACTGGTCCTGCCGCTCGACCACGTTGTCGAACGGGATATAGCTGAAGTAGCAGGCGGGCGTCGTGCCGGTGAAGCCCGCGAAACCACCGACCGCGGTGCAGTTGGCGTCCATCGCAAAGCCGACCGTGGCCCCCGTGCCGCCGGCGCCGTTCTTGATGGTGAATTCGCCGGGGTTGCCGAGCACCGACCACCCGGACGGATTGACCAGATAGGGCGCCAGGGTCCAGTCGCGCTTGGTGGTGCTGAGTTCCGCGCGGTGCTGATAGCCGGCGCTGAGCAACAGGTTCGAGGTGTCGCCGCTCCAGCCGTAGAGCACGCTGGCGGTATAGTCGCCGTCAGATCCCGAGACGTAGCGGTAGTCGCCGCCGACCTCGAGGCCCTTGAAGTTCTTGCGGGTGATGAAATTGACCACCCCGCCGATGGCGTCGGAGCCATAGGTCGCCGCCGCGCCGTCCTTCAGCACCTCGACCCGCCCGATGGCGGCCACCGGCAACAGGTTGGTGTCGGCGGTGTAGCCGGCGAAGCGCTGGCCGTTCAGCAGGACCAGGGTGCGTTGCGCGCCCAGCCCGCGGATATTGATCGTGCCGCCGCCGCTGCGGCCCTGGGCCGCAGTGGAGAACTGGTTGGAATCGCCCAGCACCGGCCCGATAATCGGCAGGGTCTTGATCAGCTCGACAATGTTCGGGCTACCGCGCTTTTCGATGTCGGCCTGGGTCAGCACCGTCACCGGGATGGCGGTGGTCTTCGGGGTTCCGGCAATGAACGAGCCGGTGACCACGACCTCGGTCACCTCGGTCGATGCGGTCGCCGCCGCGGCGGCGGCGGCTGCTCCTGGCAGGCCGGCGGCCAGGATAACGGCCAGCATCGAACTGGCCCGGAAATAGCTGATCTTCATGTTCGCTCCTGCCCGATTTGCCGCGCCTCTCCGGACGCGGCTCAACTCACGACGTGGGCTCTATGCACTCAGTTGATTCCGCTTCGAAAGCCGCAAACCGCCGCGCCGTGCGAAACCTTGCGGGTTGCGGCATGGCCGCAACAACCCGCCGGAGCGTTAGCGGGCTGAAGCGCCCAAGACCGGTTCACCCGACCGTCCCGGCCGCCGCTCCCTCCGCGAATCCGCGCAGGCGCGCGGCGATGACGTCGCCGACCGCCTCCACGGCCGCGCACCGCGGGAAGTGCGTTCGCCACGCGATGCAGACGGTACGGCCGCTTGGCGCCGACAGCGGCCGCAGCACGATCCCGGCATCCTGCGCCGCCCCGGCCGCGAGCCCGGGAACTAGCGTCGTCCCGTAGCCGGCGGCCACCATGTTGAGCAGCGTCGGCAGGCTCGACGCCCGCAGCGCGCCGCTGAGCGCCCCGCCCTGACCACAGACCGCCAGCGCCTGATCGCGCAGGCAATGCCCCTCGGCCAGAACCAGAATGTCGGGCGCCAGGTCCGCCTCGGCGATCACCTCGCGTTGCACGAGGGGGTGCTCGGGCGGCAGCGCGGCGAGGAAGGGCTCATCGAAGAGTGGCCGGCTGGCGAGATCGGGGCCATCCACCTCGGTCGCCAGCAGGGCGGCATCCAGGTCATGGCCGCGCAGCCGATCGAGCAGCGCCTCGGTCTGGTCCTCCCAGGGCTCGACCTCGAGCGAGGGCAGCGCCTGGCGCAGTGGCGCGAACACCAACGGCAGCAGATAGGGCGCCAGTGTCGGAATGACTCCGAGGCGGAAACGTCCACAGAGCGGGTCGCGCTGGTTGCGCGCCACGGCGATCATCGCCTCGGTCTCCGCCACGGCTTCGCGGGCATGGCCGATCATCCGTTCGAGGGCGGCGGTCGGTGTGACCGCCTTGCCGCCGCGCTCGAACAACGCAACGCCAAGCAGCTCCTCCAACCTGCGGACCTGAACGGAAAGTGTCGGCTGACTGACGCCACAGGCCCTGGCCGCGCGGCCGAAATGCTGATGCTCGGCCAAGGCCAGCAGGTAGCGCAGATCGCGGATGTTCATTCGACACGTCCGCCGATCATCATAGGGAACAACTATCATTCCCATTAGACAATTGCGAATGCATTTATCGACAGGAGGGCTAAAACCCGCACACCACAACCACCCCAAGGCAGAACCGGAACCCAAGATGGCCGCAGATGACATCGTCGAGCCCACGACAAAATGCCCGCTGAAGCACGGCGTCCGGTTCCACACGAGTTTCGGGGGCCGGTCGAACCGCGACTGGTGGCCGAACCAGCTGAACCTGAAGATCCTGCACCAGCATTCGCCGGCGTCCAGCCCGATGTCGGAGGCGTTCAGCTACGCCAAGGAAGTCGAGAGCCTCGACGTCGAAGCTCTGAAGGCGGACCTCGCGGCGCTGATGACCGATTCGCAAGCCTGGTGGCCCGCCGACTACGGCCACTACGGTCCGTTCTTCGTGCGCATGGCGTGGCACAGCGCGGGCACCTACCGCACCGGTGACGGTCGCGGGGGCTCGGGCTCTGGCACGCAGCGCTTCGCCCCGCTCAACAGCTGGCCGGACAACGGCAACCTGGACAAGGCGCGCCGGCTGATCTGGCCGATCAAGCAGAAGTACGGCAACCGGATTTCATGGGGCGACCTGATGATCCTGGCCGCCGACGTCGGCATGGAGACGATGGGCTTCAAGACCTTCGGCTTCGGCTTTGGCCGGGTGGACGTCTGGGAGCCCGCCGAAGACGTCCATTGGGGCGCCGAGGACACCTGGCTGGGCGACGGGCGCTATCAGGGCGAACGCCAGCTCGACAAGCCGCTGGCCGCCGTTCAAATGGGCCTGATCTACGTCAACCCCGAGGGGCCGAATGGCACGCCGGATCCGCAGGCCTCGGCGCACGACATCCGCGAGACCTTCGCGCGCATGGCCATGGATGACGAGGAAACCGTCGCCCTGATCGCCGGCGGCCACACCTTCGGCAAGGCGCACGGCGCGGGGGACGCCGAGCAGGTCGGGCGCGAGCCTGAAGGGGCCAGCATCGTCGAGCAGGGTCTGGGCTGGAAGAACAGCTTCGAGAGCGGCAAGGGCGTGCACGCGATCACCAGTGGCCTGGAAGGCGCCTGGACGCCGAACCCGATCAAGTGGGATAATGGCTATTTCGACACCCTGTTCGGCCATGAGTGGGAACTGAACAGAAGCCCGGCCGGCGCCCAGCAGTGGACGCCGAAGGACTCTGCGGCGCGCGATCTCGTGCCCGACGCTCACGATGCGTCCCGGCGCCATGCGCCGATGATGGCCACCACGGACATCGCCCTGATCGTCGACCCAGCCTACGCGGTGATTTCCAAGCGCTTCCATGAAAACCCCGACCAGTTCGCCGACGCCTTCGCCCGCGCCTGGTTCAAGCTGACCCATCGCGACATGGGCCCGATCGCCCGCTATCGCGGCCCGTTGGTGCCGAAGGAAGTGCTGATCTGGCAGGACCCGGTGCCGGCTGTCGATCATCCGCTGGTCGATGGCCGGGACATCGCCGACCTGAAGGCCCGGATCCTGGCCTCGGGTCTGACGGTGTCGCAGCTGGTTTCCACCGCCTGGGCCTCGGCTTCGACCTTCCGCGGTTCAGACAAGCGCGGCGGAGCGAACGGCGCCCGCATCCGGCTGACGCCGCAAAAGGATTGGGCGGTCAATCAGCCGGGCCAGCTGGCCACCGTGCTGGCCGGCCTCGAAGCCATCCGGTCGGCGTTCAACGTGGCGCAGACCGGCGGCAAGAAGGTATCCCTGGCCGACCTGATCGTGCTGGCCGGCTGCACCGCCGTCGAACAGGCCGCCAAGGCGGCGGGCTGTCAGGTGGAGGCGCCCTTCACCCCGGGCCGCACCGACGCCTCCCAGGACCAGACCGACGTCGAGTCCTTCTCCGTGCTTGAACCGACCGCCGACGGGTTCCGCAACTATCTGCCGACGGAACAGGCCCTGACGGCGGAGGAACTGCTGCTCGACCGCGCGCAACTGCTGAGCCTGAGCGCGCCGGAAATGACCGTCCTGATCGGCGGCCTCCGGGTGCTGAACGCCAATACCGGCCAGTCCCCGGACGGGGTCTTCACCGGGCGCCCGGAGACCCTGACCAACGACTTCTTCGTCAACCTGCTCGACATGGGCACGGCGTGGACGACGACGTCTGAGGACGAGGCCCGGTTCGAGGGCCGCGACCGGGCGACCGGCGCGCTGAAGTGGACCGGGACGCGGGTCGATCTGATCTTCGGCTCGAACTCACAGTTGCGCGCGCTGTCGGAAGTCTATGCCCAGTCGGACTCGCAAGAGGCCTTCGTGTGGGCCTTCGTGGCGGCGTGGACCAAGGTGATGAACCTGGACCGCTTCGAGCTGGGCTGATCCGGCGCTTACGGGCGCAGCTGGCCTTCAGCTGCGTCCGGGGCGATGGTGGACGCGACAGGGATCGAACCTGTGACCCCCTCGATGTCAACGAGGTGCTCTCCCGCTGAGCTACGCGTCCAAGCCGTGGTCTCGGGAAGGCGGGGATATACCCACGCGGCCTGCCCCGCGCAAGCGCGCCCGCAACGGTGAAGTCAGGCGGCGATCATCCGTTCGACCTCGGAGACGATCTCGCGCAGGTGAATAGGCTTGGACAGCACCTTGGCGCCCGGCGGCGTCTGGTTGCTGGCGGCCAGCGCCACGGCGGCGAAGCCGGTGATGAACATGATCCGCAGGCCAGGGTGCAGTGCGGCCGCCTGGCGGGCCACCTCGATCCCGTCCATCCCAGGCATGACGATGTCGGTGAGCAGCAGGTCCCACTCCTGGTCCAGCACGGCCGCGGCGGCGTCGCCGTCAGCGCAGGCGGTGACCTCGAAACCGGCGCGCTCCAGCGCGCGCGCGAGGAACCCGCGCAGGCTGTCGTCGTCTTCGGCCAGGAGAATTCGGGGCATGGGGTTCCAGATTAAGCGGACGCGGGGGCAGTCTGGCGAACAGACCAGCTTATCGCGGCAACGGTAAAGGCGCGATGAACCCTTTGACCCGCGCCCCCGGCTGAGCGTTCTATGGCGGCGATGAACGCGTGGGAGCCTTTGGCCGAGCCTGTGTTTGAGCCGGGAGCCGCCGAGGCGGCGCCCGCGCGCGCCGCCTTCAGCCTGTGGCGGGCCGCCGCCGAAGGCGGCGCTGCGCCGACGCCGCTGGTGTTCGCTTCACCGCATTCGGGCCGGCACTATCCAGATGACATGATGGCCGCCGCCACCCTCGACCCCCACGCCATCCGCCGCTCTGAAGACGCCCTCGTCGACGACCTGATCGCCGCGGCGCCTGGCCTGGGCGCAGCCCTGATCGCCGCCAACTACGCCCGCGCCTACATCGACCTTAACCGCGAAGCTTTTGAGCTCGACCCCGGCATGTTCGCCGACGAACTGCCGGAGTTCGCCCGGGTCCGCACCGCCCGCGTGGCGGCCGGCCTGGGCGCCATCGCTCGCGTGGTCGCCGAGGGCCAGGAGATCTATGCGCGCAAACTGACCTTCGCCGAGGCGCGGGGCCGCATCGATGGCGCGCACCGCCCCTATCACCGCGTCCTGCAAGCGCTGCTCGACGAGGCGCATCTGGCGCACGGGTTCGCCATCCTCGTCGACTGGCACTCGATGCCGGCCGCAGCCGGACGGCTCGGCGGACGTGAGCGGTCCAGCGATTTCGTGCTCGGCGACCGCTATGGCGCGGCCTGCGCCGGCCAGCTGACCGCCCGGGTCGAGCGCGAACTTCAGGCCATGGGCTACAGCGTCGCGCGCAACATCCCCTACGCCGGCGGCTACACCACCGAGCACTACGGCCGCCCGGCGGGGCGTACCCACGCCCTGCAGATCGAGATCAACCGCGCGCTCTATCTCGACGAGGCGAACCTGACCCCGACCGCCGGGTTTGATGGCCTGAAAGCTGACCTCGAACGCCTGACCCGCGCCCTGGCCGGGGCGGACTGGACGGCGCTGGCGGCGGGGTAGCGGCTAGAATTCGCCCCGCGCACAGGCAGTTGTGTTGAACTTGCTTCAGCGTATGTAATATTTTACGTACTCTACGTAGAAGATTGGGTTCCGATGAACGATGTGGTTCGAGTTCCCGCCGGAGAATTTCAGAAAAACGTCGGGCGTTACAGCGAGGTCTCGCTGTCGCGCCCCGTGGTGATCACGCACAATGGGCGCGACCGGAACGTCTACATCTCCCACGCGGAGTACGAGCGTCTCAAACGGCGCGACCGCGAGGTGCTGGCGCTCGGCGACTTCACCGATGATGACCTCAAGGCGATACGGGCGACCAGGCCGATGCCTTCTGCGGCAAGGTTCGACGACGAACTGGAATAGCGCGGGATGGCGTTGCCGATTCCTCGGCCCGGACTGGTCATCCGCTATGGGTTCCTGTGGTGCGATGATGCGGCGCGCGGACGCGAAGAAGGCGACAAGGACCGGCCCTGCGCCGTCGTCCTGACCACGAAGACCCGATACGGGGAGACCGTGGTGACGGTGCTGCCCATCACCCACACGCCGCCGCGCAATCTCGATTTCGCCGTCGAAATCCCGGCCGCCACGAAACGACGCCTCGGCCTCGACGATGACCGTTCGTGGATTGTCGTGACAGATGCCAACCGCTTCATCTGGCCCGGCCCCGATCTGCGGCCGCAAAGGCCGGGGGATGCGGGTTCGGTCGCCTACGGTATGTTGCCTGCGGCGCTGTTTGAAGCGTTGCGGGACAAGCTGATTGAGGCGATTGAAGCGCGGCGGGCGACCATCGCCCCGAGAAGCTGAGCGCGGCGCGACGCGGGTGAAGCGGACATGATGTGTTCAACGACTGGCGCGGAAGACAACAATGGGTAGGTCCGCGGACATTGACCGGCGCGCCTTCGCCGCGCTGGCCGCAACCTCGTTCGCCACTGCCGTCGCCACGGCGCCCGCGCAGGCCGAAGCGCCGATCCCGGGGCATGGCGTCAGCTTCGGCCCCATCGTCGAGGACCGTCCCCGACCCAAGGTGGGCATGCTCATGTTCCCGGGCCTGACGCTGATGGATTTTGTGGCTCCCCAATCGGCTCTCGCTCCGTCCTGCGACGTCTACGCGGTGTGGAAGAACAAACAGGTGATGGAGTCCGACAGCGGCATGGTGGTGCGCGCCACCTCGACCTTCGCGGAATGTCCCAGGGACCTCGACGTGCTGTTCGTCGGCGGCGGGCCGGGACAGGCCGTCATCATGGAAGACCCCGAGGTACTGCACTTCCTGGCGGATCGGGGGGCTCGCGCCAGATACGTCACCTCCGTCTGCACCGGCGCCCTGGTGCTCGGCGCGGCCGGCCTGCTGCAGGGCTATCGCGCCGGCACGCACTGGGCGGCGCTGCGGGTGTTGCCGCTGTTCGGCGCGATACCGGTCGCCGATCGCATTGTCGTGGATCGCAACCGCATCACCTCGGGCGGGGTGACCGCCGGACTGGACTTCGGTCTTCACCTCGTCGCGACCCTGGTCGGCGAGGACGTGGCCAGGATCCAGCAGCTGGCCATGCAGTACGATCCGCAGCCGCCCTACGACGTCGGCACCCCGGCCAAGGCCGGGCCCGCGCTGACAGGTCAGGCGACCGCATGGATGATGCGACGCAACAAGGTGCCGGCCGCGGCCCTGCGCGCGTCCAAGGTAATGGGCCTCTACACGCCGAAGGTCGTTTAGGTAGCGCCCACCCCCTCCGCCTCCGCTGCCGCCATCGCCGCCCTGGCCGCGGCCATCATTTTGTCGAAGGCGCCGGTGCGGATCAGCTCGCGGCGCTCTTCCAGGCCGCGATGCAGTTCGACCAGCGTCCTGGCGGCGTGTTCGTTGGTCTGGATCGCGGCCCAGTAGGCGGCGACCTTGGCGCTGGCCGGGATCGGATTGTCCACGCCGGTGGCCGGCAGCACGTTTTCGACCATGAACAGACCGGGGACCAGCGCGCAGTCGGCCATGGTCAGGCGGCCGCGGCAGGCGAAGCCATCCTGGCCGATCATCCTGTCCAGCGCCTTGATGTTGCGCACTACTTGGCCGGCCAGCAGCTCGACGATGCCGGCGTTGCGGGTGGCGGCACGCGTCTGGCCCGACAGCATGAACATGTTGTTCATGATGTAGATGTCGCCGAGGCGTGCGAGCGTGCGGATCTGGGCGGTCTCGCGCGGCGTGGCGCCAAGCATCGAAGGCTGCGGATAGATCTCCTCCAGGTATTCCGCGATCACGTCGCTCTCCGGCATCATGTCGCCGTCGATATCCAGCACCGGAATGCGGCCGATGGGATGGTCCTGACGGAACCGCGGCGTGCCGAAACTGGCCGGCCGCTCCAGCGCGATGTCGGTGATCCCCTTGGCGTAGATCTGCATCCGTACGCGGGCGGAATAGGGGCTCAGATCCCCGGAATAAAGCTTCATCACGGACAGGCGCTCCTCTGTGCAGCCGCAGCATTGCCACAGGCGATGGCGATTGTGACTCCGTTTTCCACGCCGCCTCTGCGCCGGCGCGGCCCAAGGGGCGGCGAAACGTTGGCTTACGGCCGCCCGCCTGCCAGAGTTGTCAGCTGTCTGGCAGGAAGACCCCCACCTCATGCGACGCGCTGATCGGCTGTTCCAGATCATCCAGGTGCTGCGCCGCGGCCGCCGGCCGGTAACCGCCGAGGCCATGGCCGCCGAGCTGGAGACCTCCAGGCGGACCATCTATCGCGACATCGCCGACCTGATGGCCCAGCGGGTGCCGATCCGTGGCGAGGCCGGCGTCGGCTATGTGCTGGACGGCGGCTTCGACCTGCCGCCGCTGATGCTGACCCAGGACGAGATCGAGGCCGCTGTGCTGGGCGCACAATGGGTCGCCGGGCGGGCCGACCCGGCGCTGGCCCGCGCGGCGCTGGACCTGATCGCCAAGATCGGGGCCACGGTGCCCGAGCGGCTGCGGCCCTTCGTGCTGGAGCCGGCGACGCGGGCCGCGCCGCGCCGCGACGTCGCGGTCGACGGGCTGGACATGGCGCAGGTGCGCCGCGCTATCCACGGCGGCCGCAAGATCGCGCTCAGCTACCGCGACGGCGAGGACCGGCTGAGCCAGCGCACCATCTGGCCCTTCGCGGTCGGCTACCACGAGACCGTTCAGCTGGTGATCGCCTGGTGCGAACTGCGGGTCGATTTCCGCAGCTTCCGCACCGATCGGGTGGCCGACGCGACCTTCCTCGACGACCGCTATCCCGAACGCGCCGCGACGCTCCGGGCCCGCTGGCGCAGGCAGATGAATGAGACTTATGTCGAGATGGGCTCGTGGCCACCCGGCGAGACAGCCCGCTGACTCACTCGATGGCGAGCTTCAGGGTCGGGGCGGCGAAGCGGATTCGCCGGGCGTCGGGTCGGGATCAGTTGAAGCGGTCGCCGAGGTAGACGCGGCGGACCTCGGGATCGTCGACGATCTCGTCGGGGCGGCCCTCGAACAGCACCTCGCCGGCGTGGATGATCGAGGCGCGGTCGATGATGTCCAAGGTCTCGCGGACATTGTGGTCGGTGATCAGGATGCCGATACCGCGCTTCTTCAGATAGGCGATCACCTCGCGGATATCGGCGATGGCCAGCGGATCGATACCGGCGAACGGCTCGTCCAGCAGCATGAACGACGGCTCCGACGCCAGCGCACGCGCGATCTCCACCCGCCGCCGCTCGCCGCCCGACAGGGAAAGCGCCGGGGCGTTGCGCAGGTGCTCGATGTGCAGCTCTTCGAGGAGCTCGGTGACCATGGTCCTGGCCCGGCCCCGATCGCGCTCGCGCAGCTCGACCACGGCCATGACATTCTCGCCGACGCTCATGCCCCGGAAGATCGAGGTTTCCTGCGGCAGGTAGCCGACGCCCATGCGGGCGCGCTGGTACATGGGCTGGGCGGTGATGTTCTCGCCGTCCAGGTAGATCGCGCCATAGTCGGCGGCGATCAGGCCGGTGATCATATAGAAGCAGGTGGTCTTGCCGGCGCCGTTGGGACCCAAGAGGCCCGCCACCTCGCCCCGGCGCAAGCGCAGCGACACGCCCTTGACCACCGGCCGGCCGCGGAACGACTTGCCGATGTTATCGACGATCAGCCCATCGCCGGCCAGACGGATGTCGAAGCGTTCCGGCTTCAAGAGGTTCACCTGGCTCAAACCCCGCTATTTGGTCTGGGGTTTGTCGGCGGCGGACTGCGACGGGTAGAACACGCCGCGCGGCCGGTTCTTGCCGCCCCGGCCTTTGGCCGCGCCCTGCATCTGGCCGGCGCCGGTCTGGGTGTTGAACACCATTCGGTCGCCGCGCAGGACGTTCTGGCCCTGCACCGCGATCACGTCGCCAGTCATGGTGATGGTGGTCGATCCCGCTTCGTAGACGGCATTGTTGGCGCGGACCTTCTGTTCGGGTGTGACATAGTAGACCGAGCCCTGGGCCTCCATCCGATCCATGTCGCCGCAGGCGTCGGCTTTCGCACCGACCTTGGCTGGGCCTGCCTTGCGGAAGATCTTCAGTACGTCGGCGCGCAGCCGCGACGTCTCCTGCAGCGCCTCGGCGCTGCCGCGCCAGACCGCTTCGCAGTTGTTGACCACCTCAAGCTCGTCGGCGGTGACATCGACGGGGGCCTTGGAGTTGGCGGCGATCTGCGCCGCGGCGGGGCCGCCCAGCGACAGGGCCGCCAGCACGGCGACGGAAATCAGGCTCTTCATCGGCGCGGTCAGCCTCATCTGGATTCCATGCGGGTGTGAACGCCGCCTCTGAAGATCATGCGGCCTTGCTTGGAGTCCACGGCATAGGACTTCGCGTCGATTTCGCCAAGCGACCCGGAGCCATGAACGGGTCCGGGACCCGCCAGTTCGCCGGTCTTGGTGTCGAACAGCGAGGTGGCGGTCTCGAAGGCGGCGCGCGCGCCCGACAGCCGCACCCCGCCGCGGACCTCCAGCTTGCGGGTGCCTTCGTGATAGACCCCCGATCCGCCGGTGATGTGCAGCGGGTCGGGCCCCTCGGCGTCGAGGATCAGGGCCGGCTTGTCGAGGAACACCTTCTGATAGTCTTGCGGATCGCGGGTGGCCGAGGCCGCGGTGAGCGCGAAGGCGCGGCCTCGGTCGTCGCGGCCGACGAAGCGGGGGTTGATCAGCTTAATCGGCTCATCGGACGAGATGGCGACACTGGGCTGGGCGGTGAGCGTGCTGTGGGCGATCGTCCCGGCCAGGCCGGCCACGATCAGCACGATCAGGCCGGGCAGCAGGATCCGCAGCCCGCGAATGACCACCGATCGCCGCCGCCACCGCTGGATCGAGATCCGACGCGCGGGGATCGATCTGTCCGAAAGGTGCGAGGTCGCCACCAAGTCCTAGGGCCTCAGGCGTGGGCGAAGATGTCGACGTCTTCCCACCCCGCCACGTCCAGCAGGGCGCGATGCGGCAGGAAATCGAAACAGGCCTTGGCCAGACGCATGCGGCCCTCCCGCTGCAACATCATGTCGAGGCGCGACTTCAGCCCATGCAGATGGATGACGTCGGCGGCGGCGTAAGTCACTTGCTCGGTGGAAAGCTTG
>JANXXA010000203.1 GCA_025350885.1 Phenylobacterium sp. | reverse complement strand
CGCAAGGTCCTCGCCGACATCGCCGGCGCCGACCCCGCCGCGTTCAAGGCCATCGCCGAGAAGGTTCGCGCCGCGCTGACTTGATCGCCTGGAGCCCTGGCTCCGGATGCCCTTCAAGAAGCCCTTCGGCGCAACCGCCGGAGGGCTTTTTGCTGCGCCCTCCGCCCGCCGCTTGGCGGGGGAAGCAGGGATTTCCCTTCGTCCTCAGCCCCTCTAAGAACCGAAGCCCATGACCGATCTGACCAAACTCGAGGCGGACATCTCCGCGCTGATCACCGCCGCCCCCGACGCCGCCGCCCTGGAAGCCGTGCGCGTGGCCGCGATGGGCAAGTCCGGGTCGATCTCCGAATTGCTCAAGACCCTGGGGTCGATGAGCCCCGACGCGCGGCGCGAACAGGGCCCGGCGATCAACGGCCTGCGCGACCGGATCGGCGGCGCCATCGCTGAACGCAAGACCGCGCTCGAGGCCGGCGAACTCGACGCCAGACTGGCCGCCGAACACGTTGACCTGACCCTGCCGCCGCCGCCGGAACGCCGGGGCCGCGTGCATCCGACCATGCAGGTGCAGGACGAGATGATCGCCATCTTCGCCGAGATGGGGTTCGGCCTGGCGGAAGGCCCGGACATCGAGGACGACTTCCACAACTTCACCGCGCTGAACTTTCCGCCGAAGCACCCGGCGCGCGAGATGCACGACACCTTCTGGCTGCCGGAAGACGCGCACGGCGAGCGCAAATTGCTGCGCACGCACACGAGCCCGGTGCAGATCCGCACCCTGCAGCAGGGCCAGAACGAAAAGCTGCCATCCTGGATCGCCGCCGGCCAGGAACCGCCGATCCGCATCATCGTGCCGGGCCGCACATATCGCTCCGACAGCGACGCCACCCACTCGCCGATGTTCCACCAGATCGAGGGTCTGGTGATCGACCGGGCGATCCACATGGGCCACCTGAAGTGGACCCTGGAGACCTTCATCGCGCGGTTTTTCGAGACGCCGCTGGTGGAGACGCGCTTCCGCCCGCACCACTTCCCGTTCACCGAGCCCAGCGCGGAGATGGACGTCAAGTGCGACCGCTCGGGCGCCGACATCAAGATCGGCCAGGGCGACGACTGGCTGGAAATCCTCGGCTGCGGGATGGTGCATCCCAAGGTGCTGCGGAACTGTGGTCTGGACCCCGATGTCTGGCAGGGGTTCGCCTTCGGCTGCGGCATCGACCGGCTGGGCATGCTGAAGTACGGCATCCCCGATGTGCGCGACACCTTTGCCAGCGACGTCCGTTGGCTGGACCACTACGGCTTCTCGGCCTTCGCCGCACCCAATCCCGCCACGGGGCTGAGTTGATGGATCAGGATTGGAAGACCCTGGAGTCGTTCAGTTTTGGCGACGGGCCCGAGTTGGCCAATGCTCTCCTGGCCTTGGTGCTCGAAGGCAGGAAGACAGCGACCTGCTGGGACGCCGCCGAGGGACTGAAGGGCGCCGAGGTCGGAAAGCCCATGGTGGTCAAGGACGGCTACGGGACGCCCCGCGCCGTGCTCGAAACTGTCGAATTTGCCCAGCGCCGGTTTGATCAGGTGGACGCGGCCTTTGCCCACGACGAAGGCGAGGACGACCGGACGCTGGCGGCCTGGCGCGCGGCGCACGAGAGATACTTCACCCGAAACGGCGGTTTTTCGCCGGGCATGCTGCTCAACTGCGAGCGCTTCCGGCTGGTGCGGACCCTGAGCCAAGGAGACGCGGCATGAGGTTCACCCTCTCCTGGCTGAAGCAGCACCTCGACACCACCGCCTCGGCTTCCGAGGTGGTGGCCGCCATGACCATGGCCGGCCTGGAGGTCGAGCATGTGGACGATCCCGGCGCCCGGCTGGCCGCCTTCTCGGTGGCCCGGATCGTCGGGGCCCACCAGCACCCCAACGCCGACCGCCTGCGGGTCTGCCAGGTCGATACCATCGACGGCCGCAAGGAGATCGTCTGCGGGGCGCCCAATGCGCGCGCCGGGCTGACCACGATCTATGCGCCGCTCGGCGCCTTCGTGCCGGGGTCCGGCATCACGCTGGAGGCCCGGCCGGTGCGAGGCGTGGTCTCCAACGGCATGCTGTGTTCGGCCGCCGAGCTGCAGACCGCCAGCGAATCCGACGGCATCCTGGAGCTTGACGACAGCCTGGCGGTGGGCGCGCCGGCCGCCATGGCGCTGGGCCTGGAAGCGGTGATCGACTTTGAGGTCACCCCCAACCGCCCCGATTGGCTCGGCGTGGTCGGCATTGCCCGCGACCTGGCCGCCGCCGGCCTGGGCAAACTGAAGGACCCCAGCGTCGCTGCCGTTCCCGGCAAGTTCCCCGCGACCATCGAAATCCGAGTCGACGGCGACGCCTGCCCGGTCTTCGCCGGGCGGCTGATCAAGGGCGTCACCAACGGCCCCTCGCCGGCCTGGCTGCAACAGCGGTTGCTGGCCGTGGGCCTGCGCCCGATCAGCGCCCTGGTCGATGTCACCAACCTGATGTCCTATGACCGCTGCCGGCCGCTGCACGTCTATGACGCCGGCAAGCTGACCGGCGGTTTCATCGAGGCGCGCCTGGGCCGCCAGGGCGAAACGCTCGAGGCTCTGGACGGCAAGACCTACGCCGTCACCCCGGATCTCTGCGTCATCGCCGACGGCTCCGGCGCCATCGGCCTGGGCGGGGTGATGGGCGGGGAATCGACCAAGGTTTCGGAGACCACCACCGACGTCTTCGTCGAGTGCGCCTGGTTCGACCCGATCCGCACGGCCCAGGCGGGCCGCACGCTGGGGATCACGTCGGACGCCCAGTACCGTTTCGCCCGTGGCGTCGATCCTGAGTTCGTGATCCCCGGCCTGGAGCTGGCCACCCGGCTGATCCTCGACCTCTGCGGCGGCGAGCCGTCGGAGATCCGGGTGGCGGGGGCCGCACCGGCGCCGCTGGCGGCCGTCGAGTTCGACCATGCCTACGTCGAAAAGCTGTCAGGTCTGACGGTCGCCGACGCGCGGATCGACGCCATCCTGACGGACCTGGGCTTTGCCGTGCACGGCGAGATGGTCACTCCGCCGTCGTGGCGCCGCGATGTCGACGGCAAGGCCGACCTGGTCGAGGAGGTGGCCCGCATCGAGGGGTTCGCCGCCCTGCCATCGACCCCTCTGCCGGAGATGGCCCGCGCGGTCGGCGGCGTGCTTACCGTGCGCCAGACCCGCATGCGCAACGCGCGTCGCGCCATGGCGGCGCGCGGCTATGCGGAGGGGGTCACCTGGAGCTTCATACGCACCGCCTGGGCAAGGCTGTTCGGCGGCGGCGACGCGAGCCTGCGGCTGGTCAACCCGATCGCCGCGGACCTCGACTGCATGCGCCCTTCGGCGCTGCCGAACCTGATCGAGGCGGCGGCCCGCAACGCGCGTCAGGGTTTCCCCGACGCCGCCCTTTTCGAGGTGGGTCCGATCTTCCGCGGCGACCGGCCGCAGGATCAGGCGGCCGTGGTGGCGGCCCTGGTCGCGCCGCATCCGCCGAGGCGTTGGGACGCCGCCCCGACCGACCCGCTTTTTGCGCTGAAGGCCGACCTGATGGCCCTGCTGGACGAGATGGGCGCGCCGCCGCTTCAGGTCGTGCAGGGCCAGGCCTCGGCCTGGTGGCATCCGGGCCGGTCGGCCCGCCTGCAGCTGGGCCCCAAGACGGTGATCGCCGAGTTCGGCGAGCTGCATCCGGCGATCCTCAAGGCGCTGGACGCCGATGGCCCCATGCTGGCCTTCGAGCTGAACCTCGACGCCATCCCCGAGCCCAAGCGGAAACCCACCAAGACCCGGCCGGCGCTGGCGCTCTCGGCGCTGATGCCGTTGACCCGGGACTTTGCCTTCCTGGTCTCCGCCGACACGCTGGCGGGGGACGTCGTCCGGCCGATCCTGGCCGCCGACAAGTCACTGATCGCCGCCGCGCGGGTGTTCGATGTCTATCAGGGCAAGGGCGTGCCGCCGGGTCAGAAATCCGTCGCGGTCCAGGTCACCGTCCAGCCCGTCGAAAAGACCCTGACCGACGCCGAGATCGAGGCGCTGTCGGCGCGCATCGTGGCGGCGGCGGACAAGGCCGTGGGCGCGAAGCTGCGGAGCTGAAAGGCGTTGCCCCCCGGGCCCCGCCACGCCATCTATCCGCCATGACCGCGCAATCCCCGCCCAGCCCGCATCGCAAGCCCGCGCTTGAGCGCCTGCTGGAGCTTTGGCTGTTCCGCTCGCGCTGGCTGATGGCGCCGTTCTATCTGGGCCTGGTCGTGGCGCTGGCGGCGCTGCTGATCGTCTTCGTCAACGAGGCCATCCACAAGCTGGCCGGCGTGGCGACCATGTCGCCCGAAGGGGCGATCCTCATGGTCCTGTCGCTGATCGACCTGTCGCTGGCGGGCAACCTGCTGCTGATCGTGATCTTCTCGGGCTACGAGAACTTTGTCTCCAAGATCGACACCGGCGAGGACGAGGACCGGCCGGGGTGGATGGGCATGGTCGATTTCTCCGGACTGAAGATGAAGCTGATCGCCTCGATCGTGGCGATCAGCGCCATCGCGCTGCTGCGGGCTTTCATGACGCTCGCCGAAGGCGAGGCGATCCCCGACCGCACCCTGGCCTGGCTGGTGGGGATCCACCTGACCTTCGTGGTTTCCGGCGTGTTCCTGGCGCTGATGGACCTGCTGGCCAGCAAGACCGACAAGCATTGACGGGCAGGTTCGCAGGTGCGCTCGCAATGCCGCCGCGTTGGTCCTATATGCGCGGCCCATGAGGTCCAGCTCGCTTTCCCCCGCCCCCGACGATCAGGTCTCGCCCTTCCAGATCGAGGGCGAGCCGGTGCGCGGGCGCCTCGCGCGGCTGGGTCCGGCCGTCGATGAGATCCTGCGCGCCCACGACTATCCCGAACCGGTGGCCAACCTCTTGGGCGAGGCCTGTGCGCTGGCCGCCCTGGTGGGGTCCAACCTGAAGTTCGATGGCCGGCTGATCGTCGAGGCCCGCGGCAATGGCCCGGTGCGCTTCGTGGTCTGCGACTACGACACCTCAGGCGCCCTGCGCGGCTACTGCGGCTTCGATCCGGACGCGGTGGCCAGGGCGAGCGAGGGTTTCGCGCGGCCCGGCGCGCGCACCCTGCTGGGCGAGGGTCATTTCATGATGACCGTGGACCAGGGCCCGGACATGGACCGCTATCAGGGCGTCACCGCCATCGAGGGCGAAACCCTGGCGCTGTGCGCCGAGCAGTATTTCGCCCAGTCCGAACAGACGCCCACCCGCGTCCGCCTCGCTGTCGGCCAGGCCGATCAGGGGGAGGGGCTGCACTGGCGCGCCGGCGGCATGCTGATCCAGTCGGTGGCCGAAGATGATGCGCGCGGCTCCACCACCGAGGCCTGGGTCCGCACCCAGGCGTTCTTCGAGACGGTCGGCGAGGACGAGCTGATCGACCCCTTGCTGTCGTCGCAACAGCTGCTGTTCCGGCTGTTTCACGAGGACGGGGTGCGGGTGTTCGAGGCCCAGCCGCTGCGCGCCTTCTGTCGCTGCTCGCAGGACCGCATCGAAAACGTCCTGAAGTCCTTCGCCGCGCCTGAGCGCGCCGACATGGTCGAACCCGACGGCAGGATCCACGTCACCTGTGAATACTGCTCGAAGGTCTATGCCGTGGCGCCGGACGCGCTGATCACTGAGGTGGCCACGTAAATCCCAGTGAGGGATCAGGACGGTGAGCGTGGCGCCAGGGGTTTCGCGGCCACCCCGGACAGCGCCGCATGCGCGACCTGGCAGATTACCCCGAGGGTGGCGACCTCGGACTCGTTAGGCGCCTGCCAGGTTCGCTCCGACGCCGGCTTCTTCGCCAGTTCGCCGGTCAGGTTGTTGTGCGAATAGATGGTCATGCTGAGCACCGCCAGCCGGCGGCCGGCGCAGTCCACCGACCAGTGGGCGACGCCCGACCGCGCCAGGCCGGGGCCGACCTCGATGGGGTGGAACAGTTCGGTGCGGATCTCCGCCTCGACCAGGCCGTCGGCCAGCGTCCGCACCCCGCCGTCCGACGCCAGATGCGCGCCCTCCAGATCATGGGTCAGCAGGGTCCAGCCCTCGGTCCGCAGATAGGTCGCGGCCCAGAGCTCGACGTCGCGGTTCTCCAGGCTGGCGGGTGGCGGCGGATCGGCCGGCGGCGCTTGCGCCGCCACAGCCCCGGGCAGGCTCACCGCCAGCGCCAGAGCAATCATGGCTGAGTGTATCGGTTGCATGGGCCTCAGCATGTCACAGCCACAATCCGGGGCGAAGGGGTCAGGCCGTGTCCAGCGCTCGGCTGACGTCGCGGGAAAGATCGCTGGCGCCTTCCAGGCCGACGCTCATCCGCACCCAGCCCTCGGTCCGGCCGATCTCCAGCCGCTCGGCCTCCGGCATCGAGCGGGGGGTGGTGGTGCAGGGGTGGGTGGCCATCGACTTGGCGTCGC
>JANXXA010000254.1 GCA_025350885.1 Phenylobacterium sp. | reverse complement strand
GTCCATTCTTCATCTCGAACACCCCGCGCGGGGTGGACATGTATTTGCTCGAGGTGACGCGGCTGACGGTGGATTCGTGCATGCCGATGGCGTCGGCGACGGTCTTCAGGTTCAGCGGCCGCAGGTGCTCGACGCCGAAAGCCAGGAAGCCGTCCTGTTGGCGGACGATCTCGGAAGAGACCTTCAGGATGGTCTTGGCCCGCTGGTCGAGACTCTTGACCAGCCAGCTGGCCTGAGCGGCGCAGTCGGAGACGAAGGTCTTTTCCTGGTCGCTGCGGGCCGCGGCGCTGACCCGGGCGTGGTAGCGCTGATCGACCAACAGGCGCGGCAGGGTGTCGGTGTTCAGCTCCACCAGCCACAGGCCGCCCAGTCCCTCGCGGACGAAGACGTCGGGCGACACGGCCTGCACCGGCTCGCCGCCGAACGCCGCGCCCGGGCGCGGCGTCAGCGCCCGCAGTTCGGCGACCATCTCGCGCAGGTCTTCGTCATCGACCTCGCAGGCGCGCTTCAGCGCCGACATATCGCGCTTGGCCAGCAGCGGCAGGTTGGCCAGCAACGCCGCCATCGCCGGGTCGTAGCGGTTGCGGTCGATGAACTGGAGCCTCAGGCACTCGGCGACGTCGCGGGCGCAGACCCCCACCGGCTCGAACCCCTGCAACACCGCCAGCACGCGCTCCAGCAGGGCGATGTCGCAGCCCAGGCGCTGGGCGGTCTCGGCCAGGTCGGCGCGCAGATAGCCGCCCTCATCGACGGCGTCGATCAGCACCGAGGCGGCGGCGGCCTCGGCGCCGTGCAGGCCGGAGGCGGCCAGCTGGTCGTGCAGATGTTCGTTGAGCGTCCTGGCCCGGGTCAGCGCGCCTTCCAGCGCGTCGGAGTCGCCCTCGAAGGACCCGCCGCTACCGGCCCGGGACCAGTCCACCGAGCCTCCGGCGTCGGCGCCGCCCAGGTCGCGCGGGGCGTCGCCGGTGGCGTGTTCGCCGGGCGAGGCGTCGTCGTGCGCCGCGTCCATCTCGGCGCGCGCGCCGGCATCGTCCATGCGGTCCGTGGCGTTGTCAGGGGCGGCCTCAAGGGGCGCTTCGGCTTCGGGCTCGGCGTCGCGCTCATCGCGCTGCAGCAGGGGGTTTTTTTCCAGTTCGGCATCGACGAAGGCGTCGAGCTCGAGATTCGACAGCTGCAGCAGCTTGATTGCCTGCTGCAGCTGGGGCGTGATCACCAGCCCCTGGCCCTGGCGAAGCTCCAAACGCGCGCTGAGCGCCAAAATTGCCCCCTGGCCTGTTTCTTGCTGGCGAGCTTAGCCGCGCGAACGCCACCGATTCGTTAAGACCGCCGATCTCGCCTTGGGGGGTGGTCAGTAGGGCGACGTCAGGAGCTCGGCTTGCGCGGCGCAGGCGGCGGGGTCCGGGGCGGGGCCGGCCTTGCGGGCGGCGGCGACCTCCTTGCGGGCGACCTCCAGGTCGCGGCGGAATTCCGCCGAGCCGTGCAGGCCGGCGACGACGATCGAACCGTTGGTGCGGCCGGCCTCCACCGCGCTCATGTTGTGCACGCCGCAGACCATGCGGCTCTCGCCGAAGGCGCGCGCGCGGACCAGCACCTCGGTCGCCCGGTCGGGGGCGAGCTCAGCCAGGATCAGGCCGACCGTCCAGCCGTAGGTCACGTGGCCGGAGGGATAATCCGGGTTCTTCGCCAGGAAATCGCTTCTGGCGATGCAGATCGGACCCTCGTCCACCAGGAAGGGCCGCTGGCGCTTGTAGATGTCCTTCGGCACGTTGGTCGCGCGGCTGGCGTCGCGCGCGACCCGGGGGATCATCGACATGACCTTCGGCGCGTTCTGCGCGGTCAGCTCGACCCCCAGCGCACAGCTCATGTCCTTCAGCAACGCCGCGCCATTGTCGTCGTTGAGGGCGAGCGCCCAGCGCGGGCTGTCCTTCAGCTTGCGGGTGCTGAGGAACATCGTCCGGTCGGCCTCATACCGGGTGGTGCCGGCGACCGGCGCGGGCGGCAGGATCTTGTAGGCATCCGGCGCCGCGTCGCCGAGATAGGACTGCGGCGCGGGGGGCAAGGGCTTTGGCGCCGGGGGGGGCACCGCGCCCAGGGTCGTTACCGCTATCGCCACAGCAGCGGCCGCCATCGCCAACGTCCTGAGCATGTTCCCGTCCTCGCCTCTTCGCTCGCGGTTCTTGCAGGACCTGGCCGGTGGATACAAGCCGCCGCAGGCGAGACCTTGTTGCTATCCGGGGCAGAAATCAGGATACTTGACTCTAACATTAAGAAAATTCATTCTGGCGCCATGATAGATAAGAAAACCCAAGACTGGCAGGCGCTCAGCGAGCTGACCCGGGGTCGCCCGATGCTGGTGGAGCGGGTCCGGCTGACCGAGCAGGATATCGCCATTGAAGGCGCGTTCGAGCTGCCACGGCTGGCCCGCCTGTCAGCAGAAGACCAGGTGTTCGTCGCCGCCTTCGTGCGCGGCCACGGCTCGATCAAGGAGATGGAGCAGGTGTTCGGAGTGTCCTATCCGACGGTGAAGGCGCGGCTGAACCGCATCGCCGCCAGCCTGGAGTTCGTCGAGACCGACCCGGCGCCCGGCCGCGAGGAGGTGCTGGAGCGCCTGTCCCGAGGCGAGATCACGCCCGACCAGGCCATCGCCGATCTGGAGGGACGCCGATGACCGGTTTTCCCCCCGCTGTCCGGCATTTCGGCGAAGTCGCCCGCGCGGCGCGCGGCGATCACAAGGTCCATCGACGTCCACGCCACGGGCGCCGTCCCGCGCCATCGCCGGCGCGGCAGATCATCCTGCGTCTATGGGTCCCGCTGACGCCGATCCTGCTGCTGTTGGCCCCCTTCGCGCTGTTGCTGATCCCCGTCCTCTATTTCGCGCCGCGCCGCTGGCGCGTGGACCCCTTCGCCGCCGTCCTGGGTCTGGGCGGCCTCTTGCTTTCGCTGTCGGGCACGGACGTGGACGTCCGCACGCCTGAAGCGATCGTGCGCATTCGGATTTTCTAGGAGATCAACGCCATGAACGACGACCGCCGCTCGGTCCTGCAGATGCTGGCCGATGGAAAGATCAACGCCGACG
>JANXXA010000225.1 GCA_025350885.1 Phenylobacterium sp. | reverse complement strand
CTGTTCAAGTTCGCCGCGGTGAACAACGCGCGGCTGCAGGGTCCGCTGATCGTCAAGTTGGTCACCAACATCCCGTTGCTCGGCGCCTTTGCCTGGTATGGCCTGACCGCGCTGTTCTGGTTCTACATCCTGACGCGGGTGCCGCTCTCCACTGCCTACGCCTTCTCGATTGTCGGGTCCGGCCTGGTGCCGCTGATCGCCTGGCTGGTGTTCAAGGAGCCGCTCGATTGGCGCTTTGCCGTCGGCTACCTGCTGATGCTGACGGGTTTTGCCGTGATCATGCAGGGCCAGCGCGGATAGCCGCTTCAGAAGGCGTCAAAGTCCAGGAAGCTGAAGAGAATCCGGTCGGGGTCTAGGCGGTCGCCGAGCCGTTCATGGTTCAGCCAGATCATCCGCAGCGGCGAGGGGCGCAGGCGCTGGGGAATCGGCAGGGCCAGGCGGCGGCGCGTCGTCCCTGCGGGCGTCAGGCCCAGCACTACGCCCGGTCCCACGGCTAGCCCCAGGGCCAACCCATGTCTCCGCGCGCCGAGGCCCTCGCGCGGGATCGCGGCGCGCGCCCGGATGAAGGGCAGGGTTGAGGCGCCTTCGACGATCAGGCTGTCTTGCGTCTCCGCGACGATCTTCAGCGGGTTGGCGGGGTTGTTCATACGCCAGCCGAGGGTGTCGTCGGTCCAGCGGTGGGCGAAGTCGGCGGTGGCCAGGGCGCGGGCCATGTCGGTGCGCTGCGCCAGGAGCTCGAGATGGGCCTCCAGCCCGGCGACGTTCTGAAAGCCGAGCCTGGTCTCGTAGGCGCGGATGGTCTGGGCGTTGGCGACGCCCACGACGCCGGCGTGGCCGCGTTCCGCTGACATGGCCGCCACGCGCCTGACAAGCTCCAGGAACAGGCCGCGTCCGCGATAGTCCGGATGGGTGGCGACGTTGATGATCAGGGTCACGGTGGCGGGCTGGCCGCGCAGGCGCACGTTGAGCGGGATGCCCATCAGGTGGCCGACCAGGCGCGCGCCATCGTCGATGTTGCAGCCCAGCGGCGGCCCGGCCGGGTTGGCGTAATACTGCCACTGCAGGAAGCCGCGGCTGAACTTGTGGGCAGCGGGAAAGCCCAGTCCCATCAGCTCGACGGTGCGGCCCAGGTCGGCGGGGTCGGCCGGGCGGAAGACCAGCTCACTCACGACCCGACCTCGGGTGTGGTCCACGGCGCCCTGCCGTCCGCCGCCAGGCTGTCGACCGCGGCGCGAACGGTCTCGTAGGGCGTCGCGAACATCCGCTCGTAGAGCAGACCACCGGCGTGCGGGCGCTCGCCGATGCGCCGGGGGTCGAGGCTCTGATAGCGAAAGCCGCCCTGACGCGCGAAGGTCATGGCCATGGCCGGCAGCAGGCCGGACCAGGCCTTCAGCTGGGAGGGAAAGGCCGCGACCGCCGCCAGCCAACGCGCCCATTCGCCGGCGCTGAGGTCGATGCGCTGCACGGCCCCATTCTCGGCCAGCGGCGAGGCCGCTCGGTAGAAGATCCAGGGCAGGCCCTTGCCCTGGTAAAGGCTGATCTGGTCGACCGCGGCGCCCCGCTCGGCCGCCAGCTTGGCCCCGAGCGCCGCGCAGATGTCGTGGTCGGGGTGGCCGCCCTCCCAGGCCGGGACGACGACACGCTCCACCGGGCCGGGGACGGCCGCCGCCAGGGCCGCATAGGCCGCCTGCGCGTGGCGGTGCAGTTGGCCGTCGAGCCAGCCTGTGCCGGCGCCCAGATGCAGCTCGGCCTCGGCCGGCACGCCCTGGCCCACCAGGAAGCTCTGGGTTTCGCGCAGCCGTCGGGCGGCCAGCTCGGGCGTCCGATAGTCGACCACATGGATGAACCGCTGCGTCCGGCCCAGCGCGACGTCGCGCCTGATCAGCGGCAGGGCGCAGTATTCGTCATCAAAATGGGCTAGGACATAGACGGTGGTCACGCCGGCCGCCCCGACACGCGCTGGGTGTCTCGCCGTGTGTCGGGGGATCTCAAAGGGTCGCCGTGGGCCATGGCGCGCCAACTCACCACGATTGCCGCCCCCCGCCAAGCGTCGGCGTTTTGCGCTTCTCATCGCCGCCCGCGCGCCGTACCAGACCGCCACAGCCGGGGGCTTTGGCGGGCGCATGACGGGTCTGGGACTGACGATCACGCCGAAATCGGCGCTTCGCGGGGTGCTCGTGACGGGCCTGCTGCTGATGCTGGGCGCGAACCTGCCCGGACACCTGTCCTACGATTCGGTGGCGCAGCTTCACGAAGGCCATTTTCACGTCCGCGAGACCTGGGGCCCGGCGCTCTATGCCTGGATCCTGGGTTTCTTCGACGCGATCGTGCCGGGGACCGCGCTCTATGTGACGTCGAGCAGCCTGCTGCTGTTCGCCAGTCTGGCCTCATTCACCGACCTGCGGCCCCGGACCCGCTGGCTGGCGGCGCCGGTCGCGGCCCTGATCGTGCTGACCCCGCAGCTTCTGATCTACCAGGCGATCGTCTGGAAGGACGTGATGTTCGCCAACTGCGCGGTCTCGGGGTTGATCTGCCTGGCGCACGCGGGCCGCGTCTGGCCGACCCCGCGACGCCGCTGGATCTTCCTCATCGCCGCCCTGGCGCTGCTGTCGGCGGGCAGCCAGGTCCGGCAGAACGGCATCATCGCCGCCCTCTTCGCCGCGCTGGCGCTGGGCTGGATCGTCGGAAATCAGCCCGGCGTCGGACGCTGGCGGTGCGGTCTGGCCTGGGCGGTCGGGGGTTTCGCGGCCATCGCCATGCTGGGTCCGGCGATGACCCGGCTTTCGATGCCCGCCCACGCGCCGCCGGACGCTGGCGTTGCGACCGGCATCCACATCCTGCAGTCCTATGACCTGATCGGGGCCGCGGCGCTGGATCGGACCTATCGCCTGCCGATCCTGGCCGCCGCCGAGCCCGCGGCCACCGCGGTGCTGTTGGCCCGCGCGCCCTTCGACTATTCCGGCCGGCGCGTCGACTTCATCGATCGCGACCCGCAGATCAGCGCCGCCGTCAACCAGATGCCCGCTGGCGCGACCGGCCAGCAATGGCTCAACCTGGTGTTCAGACACCCCGGCCTCTATCTGCGGGTGCGCTGGGAGGACTTTCGCTGGGTGTTCGCCTCGCCGGTGATCGACTGGTGCCTGCCGGTCTATGTGGGCGTCGATGCCCCGGTCGAGAAAATGGCCCCGCTGCGGCTTTCCCGCAGGTTCGTGGAATCCGACGCCCAGCTCAACAACTATGCCAGCTGGTTCATCGACACGCCGGCCTATCGGCACTGGTTCTACGCCGGGATATCCCTGCTGCTGGCGGGGCTTTTGCTGTGGCGGCGACAGCCGGCCGACATCGCCATCGCCGCCCTGCAACTGGCCGGCGTGGCCTTCGCGGCGAGCTTCTTCCTCATCTCCATCGCCTGCGACTACCGCTACCTCTACTTCACCGACCTGGCGGCCCTGGCGGGTGTGATCTACGCAGCCGTCGACCCGCCGACACCATGGAGGCGAAAAACGCCTTAGCCGAACCTCGCCTCCCACGCCGCCGCCACGTCCGCCCGGGGGCGCCGCGCGGCGAGGAAGCGATAGAGCGAGAGCTGGCGGCCCAAGCCGAAGCTCCTGACCTCGACCTCCTCGAACAGGGCGCGGACCAGGGTTTCGATGTCGAAAGCGTCGTTGACGTGTTCGTGGGCCATCATCAGGCCGTAGTCCAGGCCGTGGCGCAGGCGGAACTCCAGGCCCGTCGTGCACATCCAGCCGAGCTTCCACAGAAAGCCGCCCTCGCTGGGAATCGCCGCGCGGAAGCAGCCGTCGGGCTTCAGCAGCCGGGTGGCGCGGGCCAGCACCCGGGGCAGGTCGCAGATGTGCTCCAGCGCCGCGGCGCTGGTGATCCGGTCGTAGGCCCGGTCGGCGGGGATCTGGTGAATGTCGGCGAAGACCCGCCGGATGCGGTCCCGGAGCGGCGAGTCGCGATAAAGCTCGGCGAACGGTTCGACGATGTCGTAGGCGTCGTTCGGCGGCTCGAAGGCCAGTTGATTGAGTGTGCCGGCGCCGATCTCCAGTGTCGCGCGCGGCGGGCCGGCCCCGACGTTGGCCGCGAGGTTGGTGGTGACGTCGGCGGCGACCTGGCGGTGCAGCCAGCGCTCCAGCCGCTGCGCGGCCGAGGCAGCCGGCGTCGCGCCCGCCCGGTTCTCCTGGTACTGGCGGATATAGATGGCCTGCAGCTTCGGCGGCAGGGCGGGCCGCGTTTTGGGGAAGCGCGCGAGCACGGCTGCCAGATCGCGCGCCTCGCCCATCGAATGTTCCTCCGCCGCCCGCCAACGCAATCGGCGCACCCTTAGCAAGCGTCCGCGCGGCGCCACAGGCCTTTTGCCGCTTCCCATGGGGTGGACGGCCTTTTACCTACGCAAGGTCGTTAGGGGAACGAGGCGGGGCTTTGAGCGAGGCGGGCGGGCAGCGGGTGGCGGGCGGCGCGGGCGCGGCGTTCCGCATCGCCATGGCCGGGGGCCTCCTGGCGACGCTGGCGGCCAATGTGCCGGGCCAGATGTCGCTGGATTCCGTGGTGGCGCTGACCGAGGCCCGCACCGGCGTTCGCCAAACCTGGGCGCCGGCGGTGTCGTCCTGGCTGCTGAAGCTGTTTGACGGCCTGGTGGCCGGGACCGGGCTCTATGTGACCGCCTCGGCGGCGCTGCTGTTCTTCAGCCTGATGTCGCTGACCCGGCTGCGGCCGCGCTCGACGTGGCTGGCGGTCGGACTGGGGGTGCTGGCGCTGCTGACCCCGCAGCTGCTGATCTATCAGGGCATCGTCTGGCGCGACGTGCTGTTCGCCAACCTGACGCTGGCGGGATTTATCCTGCTCGCCCACGTCGCCAAGGGGTGGGGGCCGCGCCCGCCGATCCCGGCGCTTGTCGGGGCGCTGACCGGTGCGCTGGTCTGCCTGGCGCTGGCGGACCTGGTCCGACAGAACGGCCTGCTCCTGGTGGTTGCCGCAGCGGGCGTGCTGGCCTGGACCGCGCGGCGGGGCGGCTGGCGGGCGAGCCTCGCCTGGGGCCTGGGCGGGCTGGCGGCGGTGAGCCTGCTGGCGCTGGGGATCAACCGCATCGCCCAGCCGCCGGAAGGCGGGCCGGCGCTGCGCCCCGCCTCGCTGATCCTTGAGCACTACGACGTGGTCGGCGCCAAGGCGCACCATCCCAGGCTCCGGCTGAAGGAAATCGCCAAGGTCGATCCGGCGGCCGCGGCCCTGATCGAAAGCCAGGCGACGCAGCACTATTCCGCGGCCCGGGTGGACACCCTCGACCTCGACCCCGTCTATCGCAGGACCCTGTGGCACGTGCCGGACGCCGCCATGCACGCCCAGTGGCGGCGCATCGTCATCCACTATCCGGCGGCCTATCTGCTGCAGCGGGCCGACGTGTTCCGCTGGACCTTCCTGACGCCGGACCTGGCGCAGTGCCTGCCGGTGCAGGTTGGGGTCGCCGGTCCGGAGGCGATGCTGAAGGCGCTGAACCTGCAGGCGGGTATCGATATCCAGGACCAGGGCCTGGCCGACTATGCGCGGCGGTTCTACGGCACGCCGGTCTATTCGCACCTGACCTGGGCGATCGTCGCCATCGCGGTGATCGTGTTGCTGCTGCGCCGCCGGGACCCCGCCGACTGGGCATTCGTGGGGCTGCTGGGCGGGACGCTGGCGTTTGTCGCCAGCTTCTTCCTGATCTCGGTCGCCTGTGACTATCGCTACCTCTACCTGCTCGATCTCGCGGCCATGGTAGGGGGGCTCTACACCGCGCTCGATCCGCCGCGCTGGCGCAAGGTCTCAGCCGTCGGCGAGGATTGAATCCAGCCGGAGCGAGGCTTCCTGGCCATCGCGGCTCAGCGCGTCGAGCTCGGCCTCCAGCCGTTTCGTCCGGGCGCTCTCGAACGCCAGCCGCTGGCGCAGGTCCAGCACCTCGGCGCGGGCCAGATCAAGATCGCGGGTCACCGGCGAGATCAGCACGCCGACATCCCGCGCCCGCCGCGCGAGATCCTGAGCGGCCCGGTCCAGGGCGGCCGCGTCTGGCGCCGCGCCCGTGGCGGCGGCCTCGAACCAGGCCAGGACCGAGGCCGTCAGTTCGCCCGCCCAGCCGAGGTCCTTCAGGCCGGCGTCACCGCCGTTGTGGCGCAGCTCCGGCGTCAGAAACCTGTCGATCGCCTTGCCGGCGCGCGGCGACAGGTCGGGCAGCGGCGCACCGTGGGCCGCCTCGATCCGGGCCACCTCGGCCCGCCAGTCGCCGAGCAGGCCGTCGTAGCTGACAAAGGCGCGGGGCAGGTCGCGGGTATAGGCCTCGGCCGCCAGCATGTAGGCGCTCCACAAAAGCACCGACTTCTCCGGCGCAAAGCCGTTGCGCCGGGCCAGCGAGCCGGCCACGGCCATCGGGTGGCGCACCGGGATCACGCAGCGGGCAGCGACCTCCAGGTCGGCCAGGACCTGGCGCCAGAACGGCATCAGCACCGTCACCCGGGGGTCTTTCAGCAGCGGCCAGGCGGCGTCGCCGAATTCATCCTCGAACAACGCCGCAGCGCGGTTCAGCCAGCCGCGCTCGGCCTTCGCAGCCAGGGGCCGGAACGGAAAGGCGAAGATGTCGTCCCACGCCGCGCCGCCCGCCCGCAGGCGCCCGTCATTGAAGATGGCGATCTTCCAGGGCTCGAAATAGCCCTTGGCGTTGTGCTCGTCGCCGGCCATGACGTTTTCGGGCAGCGAGGCCCCGGCCAGCGCCAGCATCTGAGTCACCGCCGAGGTGCCCGAGCGGTGCATGCCCAGCACCAGATAGGCGGTTCGCGACGGCGTCGCCGCGGGCGTTCCGGCGGCCTTCGGGTTGGTCTTCGGATTGGCCTTCTCGGCGGCCTTGCTCGCGGCGGGGGCGGTGGTCATCGCAAGGTCCGGTCGCAACCCTCAGGAGGCCCTGGCTCTACGGGCGGCGGGGATGGGGCGCAAGAGCCCGCAAGCGCCCTGCGCCGGTTGATCGCTCCGGGCATCTGTAGCACACAGCCCGCAGACCGCCGGGGCCGCCGCACAGGAACCTATGCCGCATGGCCGCCAGGGCCCCAGTTTCCGAGGTGCATCGGGCGATCGCCACCGCGCTCGACGGCGCCTTTTACCGGGCGGTCAACCCGGACCTCGATCTCGTCGCCGTCGATCCGATCCACCACTATGCGGCGATCGGCTGGCGGGAGGGGCGCGACCCCGCGCCGTGGTTCTCAACGCAGAGCTATGTGGCGGCCTATCCGGAGGTGGCCAAGGCCGGCTGGAATCCGCTGCATCACTATCTGACCGTGGGCCGGAGCGAGGGTCGAGACGTGGTCCGGTCCGAGCGGGCCGAGGACTACCTGTTACGCCAGGCGCGGCGGGGCCGCGAGCCGGCCTGGAGCTTCGAGGCGCTGATCGCCGCCGACCAGAGCGCCGCCGACCTGGCCGATGCGTCTGAGGCGCGATTGTGCGATCGCACGCTGGCGGCCCGCGAATTCGACGCGGCCTTCTATCTGGCCGGCAACGCCGATGTGGCCAAGTCAGGGCTCGATCCGCTGGATCATTTCCTGGAGGTCGGCTGGCGCGAGGCGCGCGACCCCAACGCGCGCTTCTCGGTGAAGGACTATCTGGAGACCTATCCCGACATCGCCGCCGACGACATCAACCCCTTCGTCCACTTCCTCGAGGTCGGACGGGCGGAGGGCCGGGTCGGGCGCACCGAGCTGGGCTTCCGCTATGAGATCATCAAGCGGCTGGTTCCACTGGAGGCGCGGGTGGCGGCCGCGACGCGGGCTGCGGCGGGCGTGCAGCCGGGGACCATGGCCGTGCTGGCCAAGGCGCTGACCGGGGCGCGGACCGGGCTTGCCGACCTGCACATCACCTTCAGCCACGACGACTACACCGCCAATACCGGCGGCGTGCAGCTTTGCCTGCAGCGGGAGGGCGCGCGGATCGCCGCGCTCGGCCGCGACCATCTGCACGTCTTTCCGGCCCGGCCCTGGCCGGTGGTGCGGACGAAGGGGCAGGCGGGCCACCTGGGGGTGCTGCTCAACGGCAAGCCGCTGGGCGTGTTCGCGCCTGGGACAGTGGCCGGGGCGCTGCGCAAGGCGGCCGCCGCCGTCGCGCCGGGCCGACGCAGCTTCGCCATCCACAGCCTGCTTGGCCACGCCGCCGACGAGACCGCCGACATCGTCGCGGCGGCCGGGCTGGGCGCGGGGTTCTTCTGGCTGCACGATTTCGCCAGTCTCTGCGCCGGGTTCCACCTGTTGCGCAACGATGTGGAGGACTGCGCCGCCCCGCCGCCGGAGAGCCCGGCCTGCGGCATCTGCGTCTACGGCCCTTGGCGGGCGCGTCACCTGGCCGAGCACGCGCGGCTTTTCGAGCGCCTGGCCCTCACCGTGGTCAGCCCGTCACAGCCGACGCTGGACCTGTGGAAGGCAAGTTGGAGCTATCCGGCGGCGAGCGAGGTGATCCTGCCGCACGCCGTGCTGGTGGATCGCGAACCTGCCCCTGCAACGCCAGCCGGTCGGCCGCTACGGCTGGCCTTCGCGGGCATGCCGGCGGCGCACAAGGGCTGGGAGCTGTTCCGCGAGCTGGTGACGAAACACGACGGCGACCCGCGCTATCAGTTCCTGCATCTGGGCGGACGGACCCCCGGCGGGCTGCCGCTGGCCTTTCACAAGGTCGTGGTGACGGGCACCCGGCCCCGCGCCATGCAGGACGCCATCGAGCGGCTGGAGATCGACGCGGTGCTGATCTGGCCGCTGTGCCGGGAGACCTTCTCGTTCACGGCTTTCGAAGCCGTGGCGGGGGGCGCCGCGGTGATCACCGGCCCCGACAGCGGCAATGTCGCGGCCTTCGTCGAAAGCTCGGGGCACGGGCGGGTTCTGGCCGACGAAGCGGCGCTGGCCGCGCTTCTGGACACCGGCGAGATCGTTGAGCTGGCGCGGGCGCGCCGCAAGCCCTGGCTCTACGATCTGGCGTTCAGCGGGCTTACCGTCGACCTGCTGGAGAGCGTGGCGTGAAGGTCCTCTGCTATTCCAGCTTCACCTTCTCCTACCTGAACCGGGCGCGGGTGCTGTTCCAGACCGTACGGCGCTTCCATCCCGACTGGGAGACTGTGGCGCTGATCACCGACCGGCCGCCGCCTGGGTTCGACTTCGATCCGGCCCGCGAGCCGTTCGACCGGGTGGTCTGGGCCGACGACCTGGGCGTCCCGGACTTCGCCGGCTGGCTGTTCAAGCACGACGTCGTCGAGGTCTGCACGGCGGTGAAGGGACCGTTTATCCACCAGGCCTGCGCGTCCGGCGCCGACGCGGTGATCTATCTCGACCCCGACACCGCGCTGTTCGCCAGCCTGGCGCCGCTGGAGGCCCTGCTGGAAACCCACGACATCGTGCTCACCCCGCACCTGATCGATCCCAACGACGATCCGGCCTCGATCCGCGACAACGACCTTTCGGCCTCGCGCACCGGGATCTTTAACCTGGGGTTCGTCGCCATCCGCACGACCGGCGAGGGCGCGCGGTTCGCCCGCTGGTGGAACGACCGGCTACTCGACTGGTGCTACGACGACATGCCCCAGGGGATGTTCGTCGATCAGCGCTGGTGCGACCACGTCCCGGCCCTGTTCGACAAGCTCAAGGTGCTGCGCGATCCCGGCTACAACGTCGCCAGCTGGAACCTCAGCCAGCGCACGGTCGCGGTCGGCAAGGACGGGGCGATCACGGTCAACGGCGCGCCGCTGCGCTTCTGGCACTTCACCAAGCTCGGCCCGCTGGGCGACATCATGACCCGCAAATACGCCGGCGAGAACTTCCCGGTCTACGAGATCTGGAGCTGGTACAAGCGCCAGGTGGCCCAGGTCACCGACCCGTCCATACCGCCGCGCTGGTGGGCCTACGGCAGCTACTCCGACGGCGCGCCGATCGATAAGGCGCACCGGGTGCTCTATCGCCAGCGCGAAGACCTGCAGGCGGCTTTTCCCGATCCCTTCCGGGCGGGCGGCGGCGGTTATCGCCAGTGGCTGGAGCGCGAGAACCTTTAAGCCCCGCACGGACGCCGCACGCCTTGACAGGCGCCGGCCCGCGCCCGAAGGAGCCTGACACTTCAATCGGAGGGGTCGCGACCGTATCGCGGCCGCAAGCTTGGCCAAGACCCCCGCCAGATCCTCCCGGCCTGCCGTGCCGCGCCCCTGCGGCGTCGCCGCTAAGGCCGCCGCCGTGGGCCGGCTGGTGGGCGATCTGCGCGGCGACCTGGCGCTGACCCACGCCCTGACCCACCAGGCCCAGGTGCGCGAG
>JANXXA010000192.1 GCA_025350885.1 Phenylobacterium sp. | reverse complement strand
CGCTCGGCGCCGAAATCTCCGGCGTCGATCTCGCCCAGGACCTGCCGGACGCGGCGATCGCGGCGATCCGCCAGGCCCTGCTCGACCATCAGGTGATCTTCTTTCGCGATCAGGCGCTGACGCCGGCGCGGCAGGTGGCGTTCGGGGCCCGCTTCGGACCGCTGAATATCCACCCCTACGTCGCCGGCATGGCCGACCATCCGGCGGTGATGGAGGTGGTCAAGGAACCGCAGGACCGGATCAATTTCGGCGGCGGCTGGCACTCCGACATGAGTTTCCTTGAAACCCCGGCCATCGGCTCGATCCTCTATGCGGTGGAGACGCCGGCGTTCGGCGGCGACACCCTGTTCGCCAGCCAGGCGGCGGCCTTCGAGGCTCTGTCGCCCGGCCTGCAAAGCACGCTGGAGGGCCTGAACGCCGTGCATTCGGCGGCGCGGGAATATTCGTCGCAGGGCCATTCCACGCAGAAGCGCCAATCCATGGCCATCGCCGAGGCCGACGGCCTAGTCGGCGAATACGTCCATCCGATGGTGCTCACCCACCCCGAGACCGGCCGCAAGGCGCTCTATGTGAATCCTGCCTTCACCGTCCGCATCGAGGGTTGGAAGACGCGGGAGTCCATGGCTCTGCTGACCTATCTGTTCGAGCATTGCCGGTATGAGGGGTTCACCACGCAGTTCTCGTGGGCGCCCGGCTCGGTGGCCTTCTGGGACAACCGCTCAGTCTGGCATTTCGCGCTCAACGACTATCCCGGACAGCGCCGGCACATGCGCCGGGTGACCGTCGATCCGTGGCCGGCTCAGGCTGGCGCGCCCGTGACCCGCCGGGCCGAAACCGTCAGCTGATCGCCAGCCGGCGCAGAACCCCGCGCGCGGCCGCCGCGCCGGTAGCCAAGCTTGCCTGCAGCAGATAGCCCCCGGTCGGCGCCTCCCAGTCCAGCATCTCGCCGGCGACGAACACCCCGGGACGCGCGATCAGCATCAGGTCGTCGTCGACCGCGCCCCGCGCCACGCCGCCGGCGGTCGAGATTGCGCGGTCGATCGGCCGCATGGCGGTGAGCGTCAGCGGCGCGCCCTTGATGGCTGTGGCCATCGCCGCCGGGTCGGCCGGCAAGTCCTTGCCGTGCGCCTCGCGCAGCAGGTTGGTCTCCAGCGGGGTGAGATGCAGCGCCTTGCGCAGGCGGTTGGCGGTGGATTGGTTGGCCGGCTGCTGGCCGATCTTCGCGGACAGCTGGTCGGCGCTGGCGTCGGGCCGAAGGTCGATCCAGAGACGCGCCGACCCGTCTTTCGCGATGGCATCGCGGAGCGCCGCCGACAGGGCGTAGATCGCCCCGCCCTCCAGCCCGTGGCGGGTGACCATGGCCTCGCCCCGCACCCGGACCCGGCCGAAGGTGATCGCCACGCCTTTCAGCGGATGACCCGCGAAGCGGTCGCGCAGGATGTCGCTCCAGGCCACGTCGAAGCCGGCGTTGGCGGCTTGCAGCGGGACGACCGCGACGCCGGCCGCGCCGAGCACCTGCGCCCAGGCGCCGTTGGACCCGAGCTTCGGCCAGCTCGCGCCGCCCAGCGCCAGGACGGTGGCGTCGGGGGCCACGGCGACCTCGCCCCGCGGCGTGGTGAAGCAAAGCTGGCCCTTGGCGTTCCAGCCGGTCCAGTCGTGGCGCGGACGGACCTCGACGCCTAGGTCCCGCAGCCGAGCCAGCCAGGCGCGGAGCAGGGGAGAGGCCTTCAAAGCCTTTGGGAAGATGCGGCCGGACGAGCCGACGAAGGTCGTCTGCCCCAGGCCCTCAGCCCAGGCGATCAGGGCATCCGGCGGAAAGGCGTCGATCCTGGAGGCCAGCCATCCGGCGGCGGCGCCATAGCGCGCCATGAACGGCTGCATCGGTTCGGAGTGGGTCAGGTTCAGCCCGCCGCGACCGGCCATCAGCAGCTTGCGGCCGACCGAGGGCATGCGGTCATAGACGGTGACCGCGCAGCCGGCGCCGGCCAGCACCTCGGCGGCCATCAGCCCCGCCGGCCCGCCGCCGATGACGGCCACGGCGGCGGCGACGGCTTTCAAGCCGCCTGCCGGAAGCTGTCGACGACCGCCGCGACCCAGCCCTTCAAGGCGTCCTTCTGGTCAGCCGACGTCACGCCATGGCGAACCAGCACCAGATCCAGCTCGGGAACGCAGACCGTGTATTGCCCCTCATAGCCATTGGCCGAGAACGACCCGGGACCGGCGATATCCAGCCACCAGTGGGCGCCATAGCCGCTGTCAGCCTCGGCGCCAGGCTGCTGAAAGGTCGGCGTCCGCGCATAGTCGACCCAGTCTTCCGGCAGCAGGCGGCGGCCCCCCCAGTTCCCGTCGCGTAGATAGAGCAGGCCGAAGCGGGCGAAATCGCGCGCGCTGGCGTAGCAATAGGACGAGCCGATGAAGGTTCCCGCCGCGTCGAACCTGGGGATCGGGCTGGTCATGCCCAAAGGTTCGAACAGCCGGGTTCCCATGAACGCCTCGAAGTCCGGACCGGCGAGGTCGAGCGCCCGGGCCAGCGCCCGGACGACGATATTGGTCGTGCCGCTGGAATAGTAGAATGTGCTGTCGGGGGCCTGCGCCAGCGGCACGCTCGCGGCGAACCCGGCCACGTCGTGCTGGCCCGCGCCGAACAGCATGGCGATCACGTCCGACGGCCGGTCGGGCAGGTATTCCTCCACCCATTGCAGGCCGCTCGACATGCGCAGCAGCTGGTCAAGCGTGATCGCGCCGCGCGGATCGCCGGGCGCACGCCATTCGGGAACATCGGCCGGCGCCTGGATGTCGAGCCGCCCGTCGCCGACCGCCAGGCCCACCAGGGCGTGGGTGATGCTCTTGGCCATCGACCAGGACGGATAGGTCGCGTCCGGCCCGAAACCTGTGTTGTAGCGTTCGTGGACCAGTTGTCCGCCCTGTACGATCACCACGGCATGGGTTTCGCCGAGATCGGGGGTCGAGGGCCCGGCGAACGCCGCGTCCATCAGCCGCGCGAAGGGCGTCTGCGCCAGCCCGGCGGGCAGGGCCCCTTGCGGCCACGCCGCGGTCGGCCAGGCGACCCCGGCAGGTTGCGGCGGCAGTTTTGGAAGGATCATGGAATTCGGCGCCCCCAACATGCGAGACGATTGGCATATCTCACCCGGGGACAGGCCGCAGCCCCGGATTTTCCACCCCGCGGTCTTGGCGCGTGGGCCGCGACCCCCTAAGCCTTGCGGCCAGTTACCCCGCAGGAGTTCGCCCGTGCTCAACCGCCGCAACGTCCTTCTCACCGCCGGCGCGTCGGTCGCGCTGGCTGGAGCCGCCAAGGCGCCAGACGCGCCCGGCGCCGAAGCCAGACTGACCAAGGCGCTCGACGACGTCTTCGCCCAGTCGCTCGACGAAAACCCGGAACTGGCCACCTCGCTGGGCCTCGACACCGGCGCGCGGGCGTCGGCGAAATCACAGCTGCACAAGAGCTCGCTGGCCGATCTGGCGCGCAACAAGCGGCAGACCGCGGAGAACCTCGCGCGGCTGAAAGCCATTCCGCGCAAGCCGCTGACCGGCATGGCGGCGGTAAACTACGACTCCGTGCTCTACGACCTGCAGAGCCAGGATCGCATCGCCCGGCGCTTTGCCTACGGTTCGGGGACCGCGCCCTATGTGCTGAGCCAGATCGACGGCGCCTACAGTTCCGTCCCCGATTTCCTGGCCAGCCAGCACACCATCGAGACCGCCGCCGACTGCGAAGCCTATGTGGCGCGGCTTGGCGAATTTGCCCGGCTGATGGACGACGAACTGGAGCGCGCGCGCCACGACATCGGCCTGGGGGTGATCCCGCCGGACTTCGCCATCGCCGGCGCGCTGGGCCAGATGAAGGTCCTGCAAGCCGCGCCGGAGCAGTCGAGCCTGATCGCATCCCTGGCGGACCGCGCCCGGGCCAAGGGCGTCGCCGGCGACTGGGCGGCGCGCGCGACGGCGGTCTATTCCGCCAGGGTGCTGCCGGCGCTGGAACGGCAGATGGCGTTGCTGGAAAGCCTGAAGGGAAAGGCCGTTCACGACGCCGGGGTCTGGCGCCTGCCGGGCGGCGAGGCGTTCTATACGATGGCGCTACAGACCCAGACGACGACGACCCTGACGCCCGTCGAGGTCCACAGGATCGGTCTGGAGGTCACCGCCGAGCTCACCGCCCGCGCCGATGTGCTGTTCCGCAAGATCGGCATGAGCCAGGGCGCGGTGGGCGAGCGCTACGGCGCCCTGTTCAAGGATCCGAAATATATCTACCCAAACACCGACGCCGGAAAAGCCAAGGAAATCGCCGACCTCAACCTGCTGGTTCAGGCGATGCAGAAGCGGCTGCCGCAGTATTTCGGCATGCTGCCCAAGACCCCGCTGGAGATCCGGCGGATCCCGCCGGCCACCGAAGCCGGCGCCTCGACCCACTATACCAACGGCAGCCTCGACGGGACCCGGCCCGGCATCTACTGGCTGAACCTGCGCGACACCGGGGAAGCGCCCTATTGGGACATGCCGACGACCACCTTTCACGAGGGCATTCCCGGCCACCACCTGCAGGGGACCCTGCAGCAGCAGGCCGACCTGCCGATGCTGCGCAAGGCCGGCGGCTTCGGGGCCTATATCGAGGGCTGGGCGCTCTATTCGGAACAGCTGGCCCAGGAGATGGGGGTCTACGCCACCGATCCGGCGGGCGAGCTTGGCTACATCCACGACGCGTTGCTGCGGTCCGGCCGGCTGGTGGTCGATACCGGCATCCACGCCCTGCGCTGGAGTCGCGAGAAGGCGGTCGAGACGCTGAGCGGCATCGAGGGTGATCCCATTGCGCTCGCCGGTCAGGAGATCGAACGCTACAGCGTCAATCCCGGCCAAGCCTGCAGCTATATGGTCGGCAAACTGACCCTCCTGCGGCTGCGCGCCAAGGCCAAGGCCGCGCTGGGGCCGCGCTTCGACATCCGCCAGTTCCACGACGCGGTGCTGCTCGCCGGCTCCATGCCGCTGACGGTGCTGGAACGCGTCGTCGACACCTACATCACCGCACGAAGAACCTGAGAACAAGCCGTCAAGGATCTGAAAAATGAACAGTCTCGATCGCCGAAGCTTCCTCGCCAGCACCGCCGGGGCGGCGCTGCTGACCGCCGCGCCGGCCCTGGCCCAGGCCGGGTCGCAGGACGCCCAGCTGCGCGCCAGACTCGACGCCATGTTCGAGACCCTGGTCGATGACAGCCCCCGTCGGGCCACCGGGCTTGGCCTGGACGTCGGCAAACGCGCGGCGCTGAAGTCCCGGCTCGATGACAATTCCGACGCCGCCAGGGCGCGCCGGCTGGAGCGCGCGCGGCAATGGGCCAAGGACCTCAAAGCCGTTGACCGCTCAAAGCTTTCGCCGGCGTCGAAGGTCGATCTGGACGTGGTGCTCTACCAGCAGGCCCAGGCCGTCACCAACGGCGACAAATGGAAATTCGGCGACGTTGGCGGCAACTTCCGGCCCTATGTGATCAGCCAGCAGTCGGGCGCCTATCAGGAGATCCCCGACTTCCTCGACAGCCAGCACAAGGTCGCCACGGTCGAGGACGCCGAGGCCTATCTGTCGCGCCTGCACGACTTCGTCCGCGCCATGGATGAGGACCTCGCCCGCCAGAAATCCGATGTGGCGATGGGCGCGATCCCGGCGTCGTTCATCTGCGACCTGTCGATCGGTCAGATGAAGGCGCTGCGCGACCAGCCGGCGCAGACCACGATCCTGGTCACCTCGCTGGCCCGCAAAGCCAAGGCGGCGAACCTCGCCGGCGACTGGGCCGGCCGGGCTACGAAGATCGTCACCGGCGAGATCTTCCCCGCCCTGGACCGCCAGATCGCCGCCATGCAGGCCGTCAGGGCCCGGTCCCGGCCCGACGTCGGCGCCTGGTCCCTGCCGCACGGCGAGGCCTATTACGCCGACGCGGTGAAGGCCTCGACCACCACCGACTACACCCCGCAGCAGGTCCACCAGCTGGGCCTGGACCAGGTCGCCGAGATCTCCGCGCGGATCGACGCGATCCTGAAGGGTCGTGGCATGAGCCAGGGCTCGGTCGGGGCGCGGCTGATGGCGCTGAACACCCAGCCCGAGCAGGTCTTTGCGGCCACGGACGAGGGTCGCGCGCGGATGCTGGCCCTGCTCAACGCCCACATCGGCGAGGTCTACAAGCTCCTGCCGAACGCCTTCCGCACCCTGCCGAAGGCTGCGGTCGAGGTACGGCGGGTGCCGGTGTTCATCCAGGACGGCGCGGCCAATGGCTACTACAACTCGGCCTCGTTGGACGGCTCGCGGCCGGCGGCCTTCTACATCAACCTCAAGGAAACCGCCGACTGGCCGCGCTACAATCTGTGGACCCTGGCGCACCATGAGACGGTGCCCGGCCACCACCTGCAGATTGCCTTGGCGCAGGAATCCACCCAGATCCCGATCCTGCGGCGCACCGGTGCAAGCGGCGGGT
>JANXXA010000186.1 GCA_025350885.1 Phenylobacterium sp. | reverse complement strand
CTTCGGCGCCGAAGCCGCCGTGCTCAACGAGAACGCTCAGGGCGTATCGCGGATCGTCATAAGGGGCGAACGCGATGAACCAGGCGTGGTCTCGCAATTTCCACTCGCCAACGGCGCCGTGGGCTCCGTGACCGCTGGCGTAGCTGAACGCTTGGGCGGTGCCGGTCTTGCCGGCCATTCGGATATCGCCAAGGCCGATGTCGCCGTAGCGAGCCGCCGTGCCGACGGTCGTCACGGCGGACATCGCTTCACGGATAAACTCAATATGCTCGGCCTTGAAGGGCAGATCTCCGAAGGCCGCGCCGGAGGGTTGAACGACGCCGCCCACCGATTTGATCAACCGAGGATGCAGCGCCTTGCGGCCATTGGCCAGGCGTGCAGCCTGAACGCAAAGTTGCAGTGGGTTCAGGTGGGTGTAGCCTTGGCCGATGCCCATGCTGGGCGTCTCGCCGGGATGCCAGACCGGATCTTTCGGGAAATTGCGCTTCTTGTAGGCGCGGTCCGGCACCAGCCCCTTCTTTTGTCCCGGAATCCCGATGTCGAAGATCTGACCCAGGCCGAACCCGCGCGCGACTTCAGCGATCCTGTCCGGCCCAAGGGCGAGCGCCGTCTGGTAGAAGAAGATGTCGCAGGATGTAGCAATGGCGCTCTTCAGGTTCTGAACGCCATGATGCTTGTCGCAATGGAACGGTCGGCCGAAGTACCAGACGCCATTGCAGGTGTAGGTCCTGTTCGGATCGACGCCGGCTTCCAGCGCCGCCAGCGCCACCATGGTCTTGAAGGTCGAGCCGGGTGGATAGGTGGCGGTCAGCGCCTTGTTGAACAGCGGCTTGCGCTCGTACTGAGCCAGCGCTGCGTACTCCGCCCCGGTCAGGCCGCGAACGAAACGATTGGCGTCGAAGCTGGGGCCGGAGAACAGGCACAGGATGTCGCCGTTGCGGCAGTCCATCATCACCGCGGCGCCGGACTGGTCGCCGAACACCTCCATGGCGCGGTTCTGGATGTCGGCGTCCAGCGTCAGCACGATCTCCTTGCCGGGGATCGCCTTGATGTCGCCGGCCGGGTCGGTGGAGACCTCGTGGCCACTGGCGTCGACCTCGACCTTCTGGGCGCCAGGCTTGCCGCGTAGGGGCAGGTCGAAGGCCTGTTCAACGCCCTGCCGGCCGATCCGAAAACCAGGATTCAAGAGGATCGGATCGGCGTTGGGGCCGGTAGACGTCAGGTCCGAGCGGTTGACCTTGGCCACATAGCCGATCACGTGGGCGAAGGCCCCGCCATAGGGGTAAACGCGCACCTCGCCCATGTCGGCGGTGACGCCGCGCAGTTCCGGCGCCCGGATATTGATGGCGCTGAACTGTTCCCAGCTCATGTCCTCCATGATCTGCACCGGAGACTTGCGCGGCGCGTTGGAGATCTCCCGCAGCAGGCGGGTCTGGCGGGCGTCGTCCAGCGGCACGAACTGGGCCAGCGTCTTCAGCGTCGACTTCGGATCGACACCTTTGTCCTTGGCGACCATCAGCCGGAAGTTGGGGCGGTTGGAGGCCAGCACCACGCCATTGCGGTCGACGATCAGGCCGCGCGGCGGCGGCGTCATCTTGAAGTTGAACTGGTTGGAGGCTGACAGCTTTTCGTAACGCCGGCTTTCGACCAGTTGCAGTTGCGCCAGTCGCCCGCCCAGGGCCAGCACCCCCACACCGACGAAGCCGCCCAGCAGGAAGGCCCGGCGGTGAAAGACCCCCTGCCGCTCGTTGACTTCGGCGAAGAAAATGGACGGTTCAGACATTTCCCGCCCCTACCGGAACCGCACGTCGGCGTCTTCGAAGAGCTCGATCAGCCGCTCGGCAAAAGGATAGAGCAGGATTGTGGCCAGGAATTGCCAGGCCATCGGGATCAGACCGGGCGTCGACCTGGAATCCAGCATGACAAACAGGTAGCCCGAGACCATCGCCGTGGCGGTGACCACGCCATACCAGCCCCACAGGATCGCCCGGTTCTGACCGGCCACCATGCTGCGTCCAGCCAGCGCCGCGCCATAGGCGATCAGCAGGCAGAGCGCCCACAGGCCCAGCGGGCCGCCCCAGAAGAGGTCGAGAAACAGGCCCATGATCAGCACGCCGAAGGGCGCTAGCACCGAGGGTCGGATCACCGCCCAGGCGAAGACGGCGGCCATCGGAAAAATCGGCTCGGGCAACTGCAGGCCGAACGCGCGCAGCGGCAGGCCGAACAGCAGCGTGGCCACCAGGGCCTGCAGCATCGGCACGCCCAGCCAGCGCCAGGGCTGAAGCGGTCGCGCGGCGCTCATGGCGGCGCCTCACCTGGCTTGGCCGTCGGACCCAGCGGCGTCGCCGCCTGCGGATGGGCCCCCAGTGTCGGTGGCGGGGCCGGCATCAGATTCAGCTCCCGCTGGTTCAGCACCTGGGTGAAGTCCTCGAACAGCAGGATACGCACGAAGTCGATGGCCGCGCGGTCGGAGGCCAGCACCGCGCGCCAGCGCCCGTCCAGTCCCCTTACCGCCGTCCCCACCGGCAGCCCGCGCGGCAGCACCCCGCCATCGCCGGAGGTCAGCAGCCGGTCGCCCTCGCGGATCGGATCGCGGCCGCGCAGATAGTCGAGCCGGGGATTGGGTCCACCGTCCCCGGTCAGGATCGCGCGCGCATTGGTGCGGTCGATCATCACCGGCGTGCGCGAGGCGATGTCGGTCAGCAGCAGC
>JANXXA010000166.1 GCA_025350885.1 Phenylobacterium sp. | reverse complement strand
CCCAACCAAAACCCCTCGGGCGAAATCATCCTTCACCATTACGACACCTCGCCTTTTTCGGAGAAGGTGCGGGTCATGCTGGGGGTGAAAGGCCTCTCCTGGCGCTCGGTGATCCAGCCGGTGATCATGCCCAAGCCGGATCTCATTCCCCTGACCGGCGGCTATCGCCGGATCCCGGTGCTGCAGATCGGCGCCGACGTCTATTGCGACACGCAAGTCATCCTGGCCGAGATCGAGGCCAGACATCGCAAACCCGCCGTGGTGCGCGGCGCCGACTGGGCGGTTAATCTGTGGGCCGACCGGCTGTTCTTCCAGGCGACGGTGGCGGTGGTGTTCGGCGAGATGGGCGACAGCGTGCCGGAAGCCTTCATCAAGGACCGCGAGAAACTGTCGGGCCGGCCGTTCGATGTGGCCGCCATGAAGGCCGTGGCCGGGCCGATGAAGGGCCAGTGGCGGGCGCACGCCGCCTGGATCGAACGCGGCTTGGCCAGCAACGATTTCCTCGGCGGATCAACGCCGTCACTCGCTGACATCGCAGCCTACATGAACATCTGGTGGTTGGGCCGCGCGGCATCGGCGGCGATGGATATGCTGCTGGATGGCCTGCCTAAGACGGTCGCCTGGCGCGCGCGGATGGCGGCGCTGGGTCACGGTGCGCGCAAGGAGATGACCGGAGCCGAGGCGCTGCAGGTGGCGAGGGCCGCAACCCCCGCCCCGGTCTCCGGCAGCGATCCGGCCGACCCCTCGGGCCTCGCGCCCGGCGTCGCCGTGACCGTGCGCGCTGACGACTATGGCCGCGACCCTATCGAGGGGCGGCTGGTCGCCGTCACCCCCGACCGCATTACCATCGCCCGCGAGGCCGGCGAGCTTGACCTGATGCACGTGCATTTCCCCCGCGTCGGCTACCTGCTGGCCACGGCCTGATCTGTCTTTGAGGAGCTCTTGCGATGAACGACCGCGTGACGGTGGATATCCGGGACGGCGTCGCCGACGTACGCCTGGTCCGCGCCGACAAGATGAATGCGCTGGACGACGCCATGTTCGCAGCCCTGATCGAGACGGGCGAACGGCTGAAGGGCGAGGCTGGCGTTCGCGCCGTGGTGCTGTCGGGTGAGGGCCGGGCGTTCTGCGCCGGGCTCGACATGGGCAGCTTCCAGGCGATGGCGTCAGGCGGGGCGGCGCGCAACCGTGATGCGTCGGCGTCGCTGATGACGCCCAAGCGCACCGAGGGCGGGTCCAACCGCGCCCAGCATGCCTGCATGGTCTGGCGCGAGATTCCCGTGCCGGTGATCGCCGCCGTGCATGGGGTGGCGTTCGGCGGCGGCTTCCAGTTGGCGTTGGGGGCGGACCTGCGGTTCGTGGCCCCGGACGTGAAGCTGGCGGTCCTGGAGATCAAGTGGGGGCTGATCCCCGACATGGCCGGCATGGTGCTGATGCGCGGCCTGGTGCGCGACGACGTGGCCCGCGAGCTGACCTACAGCGGTCGCATCTTCGGCGGTGAGGAGGCGGTCGCCATTGGCCTGGCCACCCGCGTCTGCGCCGATCCGCGCGCCGAGGCCCTGGCGCTGGCCGCCGAGATCGCGGGCAGGAACCCCCACGCCATCCGCGCCGGCAAGCGGCTGCTCAACCTGATGGGCGACGGCGACCAGCATGCGCTCTTGCTGGAGGAGAGCCGGGAACAGGGGGCGCTGATCGGCTCGGTCAATCAGGTCGAAGCGGTGATGGCCAACCTGCAGAAACGCGCGGCGGTCTACGTCGACTGAGGAACCAGCGTCATCCCGCCTTCGAGCGCCGCGACCCGGTCGAAGGTCATCGTGCGCTCGCAGCCGGCCGCCAGCGCGGTCTGGGCGATCAGGCAGTCGGCGAAGTCGGCCCGCGAGCCCTGGAACGCTCGTAAGGCCTTCCACACGGTTTCGGCCTGATCGACAACGATCTCCTTGGTGCGCAGGAGGCTTTCGAGGGCTTGAGCGACCTGACCGGGGGCGAGTCGATAGGCCGATGACAGAACCCAGACCAGTTCAACAACGGCGACCAGCGGCACAAAGCCCGGCGACTGCGCGCTGAGCTCTTCGATCAGGCTGGTCGCCTGAGCCGATTGCCGGGCGTCATCCTGCATGATGTAGCGGACCAGCACATTGGTATCCAAGCCGATCACGTGGTGACTTTCGCGGCCGCGGCCCCCTGGCGCGCGATGGCCGCGTTCATGTCCTTGATCGACACCGGCTGGGCGGGCTTGCCAAACATGCCCTTGAGGGCGGTGACCGACTGCGTAACGGCAAGGACTTCGTAGCGGCCCGGTGCGATCTCGACGAATTCGACCCGATCACCCGTATCGACACCCATCGCCTGGCGCACGGCGACGGGTACGGTGATCTGTCCCTTGCTGGTGAGCGTGGCCGTCGTCATGGGTTCATCTCATCCTAGTTATTCCTTACTTTGGTGTAAGGAATGATACCTGGCAATCCCCGCGCCAATTGAACGCGTCGGCCCCGCCGGATCATATCGACGTCAGGAAGGGATTTTCGAGGCGGACACCGGTTCCGGCGAAGTCGGCGGTGTTGCGTGTCACGACCGTCAGATCGTTGACCAGGGCGATCGCGGCGATCTGCTTGTCCAGCGCATGTTCGCCGTTCGGCGCGCGCAGGTGGCCCCAGACCTGCGCGGCGTCCGCATCGTAGGCGAGGATCCTGTCGCTGAATTGATCGAGGATGGCCGCCAGCCACGCGTCGATCTGATTGGCCTGATCCGTGTCGCCGCGATGGCGAATGAGCTCCACGCCCCGGCGCAGTTCGCCAACCGTGATCGACGCCAGATAGACAGGCGCGCCGGCCGCCGCGACCTCATCGAAGAAGCGCACAACACCGCGATTTGCTCGGCCCCTCCTTCGGGCTTCGCTGATCACATTGGTGTCAATCAAATACACCCGCAGGTTCTCCGCTGTCTCGCTGGCGTTCGAAGTCCGCATCCCGCCCGACGTCAGGCATCGATGACAGAACCTCCGCCAGGCTGCGCCGCTGGGGACGGGCCAAGGCGGCTGTCAGAATTTCGCGGTGTTCCGCCTCGGCGCTGCGGCCGTGCGCGCCTGCCCGCGCCTTCAGCGCGCGAACCACGCCGTCGTCGAGGCCGCGAACAAGCAGATCGGCCATCTGGATTCTCCTCAAGTCGATGTTATCAATGATATCAACCAACCGTGAGCTTGGCAAGGTCGCGCCGGCGCGAAGGCCGCGCGACTACCCCCGCCCGATGAACGGCATCCTGGTCGCCATCACCGTCATGAACTGGACGTTGGCGCCCCGCGACAGGCCAGCCATGTAGAGCACCGCGTCGGCCACGGCGGCGACGTCCATGGTTGGCTCAGGCGCGATGGAGCCGTCGGCCTGCATGACTCCCGACGCCATGCGCCGGGTCATCTCCGTGCCCGCATTGCCGATGTCGATCTGGCCGCAGGCGATGTCGTAGGGTCGTCCGTCAAGCGAGGTCGAGCGGGTCAGGCCGGTGATGGCGTGCTTGGTGGCCGTGTAAGCGACCGAGCGGGGTCGCGGGACATGCGCCGAGATCGAGCCGTTGTTGATGATCCGGCCCCCGCGCGGGTCCTGGTCCTTCATCAGCCGGAACGCGCCCTGGGTGCAGAGGAAAGCGCCGGTCAGGTTGATATCGACGACGCGTTTCCACTGGTCGAGCGAGAGGTCTTCCAGCGGCACGGGGGGCGCGCCAGTCCCGGCATTGTTGAACAGCAGGTCCAACCGGCCGAACCGAGCCTTGGTCGCGGCAAACAGCGCGGCGACGGACGCCGGCTCGGCGACATCGGTAACGTGAGCCAGGGCGCGCGCCGAGGCGTCGCCGGCAAGGCTCGCGGTCTCCGCCAGCGCCTGCGCCCGACGGCCGGCCAGCGTCACCGCCCAGCCGGCATTGAGTAGCGCCAGGGACACAGCCCGGCCGATCCCGCTGCCTGCACCGGTGACGATGGCGACCTTGGCTGTTGCGCTCTCCATCGCGGCTGGATAGCCCTGTCGCCCGCCAATGCCCAGCCCTCGCGCCGCAAGGTTCCCTGCTCATGCCCGCCGTTACCCCTCCGCCGGTTGCCCCGCCGCCCGTCGCTCAAGTCGAAGCCGTCGTCGTCTATCCGCCAAGACTCGCGCCGCTGGGCGGCGACGCCGCGTTCAGCGCCGTGCGCATCGATCCGGCGATCCTCAAGGCGACACCGCGCCTCGACCAGGCGCTGGAAAGCGCGCCGGGTGTCTCGCTGTTTCGGCGCACCACCTCGCTCTCGGCCAATCCGACGACGCAGGGCGTCTCCCTGCGCAGCATCGGCGGCTCGGGCGCGGGTCGGGCGCTGGTGACCCTGGACGGTGCGCCGGTCAACGATCCGTTCGGCGGCTGGGTCATCTGGACCGCCTTGCCGGCCGAAGGGCTGGACGGCGCGACCATCGTGCGGGGCGCGGGCGCCGGCCCCTATGGCGCCGGCGCGCTGACCGGCGTGGTGGCCTTGCAGGAGCGCGGCGCGCGCGACGGACTTGGCGCGTTTGACGTCTCGGCCGGCGAGCGCGGCGGCTATCGCGGGGCAATCTCGGGCGGCACAAGGAGCTTCCTGCTGACCGCCGTGGCGGAATCCAGTGACGGCTACACCCCGGTGCGCGGCAAGGCCGCCGGCGCCGCGGACCGGCCGCTGAGCCTGAAGGACGCCAGCGTCGCCTTGCGCGCGCAGCACAGTTTCGGCGACGTCGATGCAGCCCTGCGCCTGGGCTCGTTCGAGGAAAAGCGCGGCGCGGGTCTGCTGGGGGCCGGCTCGACCGCCAAGGGAACCTCGGCGACGCTGACCCTGGCGCGGCCGGCCACCGGCGAGGTCGGCGGCTGGCGGGTGCAGGCCTGGACGCGGACCAGTGACCTGGCCAACAGCTCCGTCGCTGTCGCCGCCGGACGGGCGACGACGACGCCAGCCAACAACCAGCTCTCCACCCCGGCCCGCGGCTACGGCCTCAATGCGGCCCTGCAGGGCCGCCTGGGTCAGGCGTCCTGGGAGCTCGGCGCGGACGCGCGCTGGGCCAAGGGGACCGACCATGAGCAGTTCCGGGTGATCAGCGGCGCCTTCACCATGGGCCGCGACGCCGGCGGCAAGACCTTCGTCGGCGGGGTCTATCTGGAGGGCGCCTATGACCAGGGGCCATGGATCGCCACCGGCGGCGTGCGGCTGGACACCTGGAGCTCGAGCGACGCCGAGCGGCATGAGTTTGTGCTGGCGACCGGCGTCACCAGCCTCAATACCTCGGCGTCGGACGACTCGGGCACGGTGCCGACCGGCCGCATCGGCCTGCGCTATACGCTCTCGCCGGACCTCTGGCTGCGCGGCGCGGCCTATGCCGGTTTCCGCCCGCCGACCCTCAACGAGCTGCACCGGCCATTCCGGGTGGGCAACGATATCACCGAAGCCAATCCCCGGCTGCGGCCCGAGAAATTGAGCGGCGTCGAGGCCGGGATCGGCGGCGACGGCCCCGTCCACTGGCAGGCCACGGTGTTCTACAACCAGCTGAACGACCCGATCCTCAACGTCACCCTGGGCACGGGGCCTGGGATCGTCCTGCCCATCGCCGGGTTCATTCCGGCCGGCGGCACGCTGCGCCAGCGGCAGAACGCCGGCGAGATCGACGCCTGGGGCGTGGAGGGCGAGGCCACCGGCGAGGTGCGCACCGCCCTGACCTGGCGCACGGCCTTCGCCTACACTCACGCCCGGGTCGATGGTGGGGCTACGGCCCGGCAGCTCACCGGTCGCAGGCCGGCCCAGACGCCGGAGTGGACGGTCACGGCGGGGCTCGACTGGCGGGCGAGCGACAAGCTGACGCTCAGTGGCGCCCTGCGCTACGTCAGCCTGGCGTTCGAGGACGACCAGAACCTGCGCCGCCTCGCGCCCGGAGCCGAACTCAACCTGCGCGCCGCCTGGAGCCTCGCTCCCGACCAAGAGGTCTACCTGGCCGTCGACAACGCCGCCGACGCCAGGATCACGACCGGCAAGACCGCCGACTTCGTCAGCAGCTTCTCAGAGCCCCGCACCCTGCGCGTCGGCTTCACCTACCGGCGCTGACCCG